>CAZOKO010000075.1:0-13808 GCA_964580455.1 uncultured Thermodesulfobacteriota bacterium
ACTGATTGGGGAATTGTTTTGGAACTAACTGGGGATTTTAGCTGGAACTCGACAGTCGTTAATGAGATAGCAAAACGAGCTAGTCTTAATAATATCTATCCCCATATGCTACGCCATGCCCGTGCTAGGTGGCTTTTATACAATGGTTACAGTATGGATTATGTAAAACGTTTTCTGAGGCACAAAAAAATAGCTACTACTATTGATGTTTATGGGGAGTATGATGATGAGGAATTTATGAGGAAGTCAAAGGTGGGGGTACAACCGGTTTTGTGAGGCAGTTTACACTTGATTCAGTAGTATTTGTAATTTCATCCTCTATTTTTTCACACGTTTATAGTAGTAATGTTTATGTGCTATTGAGCTTAATTGTTGACATACAATATAGAGCAAAAAGGCAGAGCCGAAACCCTCCCTTGTAAAATGTTTATCAAATCAGAAAATCTATTCCTTTTCTTCCTCAACTAAAACCAAAACCCCATCAATCAGTTCCTTAATCGCTAGGTGGTGTCCAGTTGTCGTTTAGTTTTGTAAACGTTAACCATATAGATTTATTGGAAACTCCCCAGCCAATATAATTACCACATCCCACACCAAATCCTAAAAGAGGTATTAGACATGCTGTGAAAGAGGCTTTGAACAGGTCTGTTTCCATAGATACGTTCACTATAGTAAAGAGTAAAAGGTCTGCGTAAATGCCCCACCCACCATAAATAGATACGTCCGAACAATCCACTGCGTTCGAACACATATATACCTTATCACCAGAGAATCCCCAGTTGGCATTAAGATAAGGGGGATTGCTAGTTGCACTCCAATATGTTTCCTCAATCCAAAACACCCCTTCTGGTTCCACCTCTGCCATACAAGGCGTAGCAAACATTCCTGCTATTAGCACCATTAGAATTATTTTCTTAATAGCCTCCCTTTTGCTATTTCCCAATCATCTCCAAAACCCCATCAATCACTTCCTTCACTTCTTCTTTAAATTCTTCATCCGCTTCCATCGCCCTAACTATCACGGGACTCGACTGGTAATATAGCTTGATTATCTCCTGACATTCTGGGGTTTGACTCAGCAAGTTATCACAGAAGTGTCTTAGGAGGTCAGTTTGTTCTGTGAGGCAAATATCGCAATCTCCATTGTCATAATTATACTCGGGAACATTACAATCTTCATCACAATAGTAATCTCCTATCCAAGAGTCACGGCATCCTGGTGCGTAGTATTCGGAAGTGGTGGTTGTGGTATTTGAATCAGATGTGGTAGTTGTGCTGGGAGAACTTGTGGTGGTGGTTGGTTCGGTTGATGTGGTTGTAGAAGTTTTATTCTGAATTGCTTCACAGATAACCCCCGGTTCGACTTGGCTTTCTTCAGGCGTGATGTTCGTATCAATAACAATGGCTTCAGTTGTTTGACCGGTTAGTGCAACGCTTTCACCGGAAACAGATGTATTGACGGCAATTGCATTAGTTGTTTCTACGATATCACAGTTATCAATATTACCGTTATTATCAATTTTTACAACCAAGATATCCGCTAGACCTTAGTAGTGGATTTTTTGTTTGTCTATTGTGTTGAATCGTTTGATTTCTTAGAAACAGAGAATGGGCCAAGGAGCAAAGTATTAGTAGTGAATAATCAAGGGGATATTACACGCTAATGATTTAAATAATTTTGCCGATAGGAAACTAGATTCGATATTTAAAAGAGTGATATTATTTTAAGCCGGATTTAAGAAAGGAGATAGCAAAATGAAAAAGAATTTATTCCCAAAACTAATCCTTACCACTTTTATGATGATGTCTTTCCTTATAACGGTATACAGGACTTCTGGATTTTGTAAATCGTATGGGCAGATTTTCGTAGAAGTTCAAGTACAACGCAGTGATGGTGTTGGCAGCTGTGGTTCTCCACCCTGGGGGGTAGACCACATTAATGGTGGCGATTTTACCTGCGTACCCCCCAAGTATTGGTATGGATACGATCTGGCTGCAAATCTAATTAAAAATGTTGAAATTACGTCCGCAGGCGACGGTACCTGGACAATCACCGGAATAGAGGGGGGAGGGGGCTCTTATAATAAAGCTGCACACTGGTCGGACGGTGAGCGGGTATGCAGTCCTGTTTCTACAACAGGAGAAATCTTTGAATTTGATGCGGAGGGTACATATCAAGACGGAACTATCGAATTGAGTTTCACGACGCTACCTGTGGAAACTTCAAATTGGGTTTGCGATGGCGGTCACTCTTATGTTCGAGAAACCACACTGCTGCTCATTGACTGGTCCATCGCAACGACAGGCGATTACACAAGCCTTTATGTAACCTTGGACGGAACTGATCAGGTGAGGACGGGAGAGTACGAGCATGAGTACAGCGCGGATACAAACCCCAGCCCGGAGAACCGAGATCACGTTACTGCTAAAGTGTATTTCGAGTGCCTTGACACTTCAAAAAATCCTGCTACACCGGTAGCATGTCCCTGGGAGAGTTCAGGAAACAACCCTTGTCCCTCGGAAGCAGTCTATGGTGAATATTCAGAAGAAGCGTTATCTTTAAGAGCATTTCGTGATAATGTATTAAGCCAAACACCAGAAGGCAAGGAATTAATCAGGCTCTATTATCAGTGGAGTCCTACGATTGTTAATACAATGGAAGAAGATGAGGAATTTAAAGAAGAAGTGAAGGAAGTGATTGATGGGGTTTTGCCATTGATTAGGTAAGACGTAGAATATCTTAAACCAAACGACACTACCAAATCAAATATACACAACCAATGATCAGTTAGCATTTGAAATAATAGCTGTCAGATGATTTCTAAACCGTAACCATATTTTTCAAATTAAGCCCTGGTTATTATAAATTAGGGGCGTTAGGAAAATACTATTGACCTTTTCGATACAATATAAAATCAAATTATCTCTCTTCATCTAAGTACGATGATCTTTATGTGGTATTTTTTCTTTTAGTCTATCTACTTCCTCCCAATACTCTTCTTTTGTTCTGGCCCATTCCTCACCCAAAATATCATCCAAAAAAGTCTTGATGAACTGTTCTATAACTTCGACTGATTGATCATCTATCTCCTCGAAAATAACACCCATCCCATCTTCATGTGTTCCATGGTGTTTTACCAAACCTGTAACCTTAATTTTTCTCTCTGCGTTTGGTAAATCCAGAATTAGTTCCATGTGAGAACCGACAGGCAAGAGTTCTTCAAACCCCTCTGTTTTCTCAATGAAACACCCATCAACAGATATATTTCTAGTTTTCCCCCATCTGTCGTTTTTTCTGTCTTTCACAACTACACCAAATTTCAATCTCGGCTGTTTTCTTCTTTTATGCATTAGTTCTCCTTCATCATTTTTGATTACTATTCCATATTTTTCAAACTATTCCTATAAAACTTTCATCTTTAAGTGGTTCTGGGAAAAACTTCAGTTCTGGATTCTACGGCACACTCTTAAAGGAGTCAATTGGAAAATTGATTTTTTCTGAGCAAAGTGGAAAACCTCAGCTATAACCAATCCCACCATAAGTGCTTTTCAAATCATTGCTTGACATGGGATTTCCTTCTTCGACTATATCCCCTTCCAAAACCTCACCAACAAAAATATTATGGTCACTAGGAGCAAACTAAGTTATGAGCCTGCAATCCAGGAAAGCGAGAGCATCTTGAACCATCTGCTATCGAGTGTAGGTAAATATTATTTTTTAAGACTGCCGGGGTTGACAGAGAAAAAAACGATGCTTATATTTTCATCAGGGACAAGAAATAAAGTAAATGAATGAATAAAAAGGAGGTGATTATTATGGCACTTATAAGATGGAGTCCAAGAACATGGGATCCTTTCAGGGAACTTTCTGCCCTTCAGGGAAGCATGAACAGATTGTTTGAAGAAACATTACCGACAACCCATAAGGAAGACGAAGAGTTGAATCTGGGTGCATTTTACCCGGCAGTAGATATTCATGAAGGAGACAAGGAAATCACACTCAAAGCAGATCTGCCGGGGATAAAGAAAGAAGATGTACATCTGGACATAGATGATGGTGTGATTACTTTAAAGGGAGAAAGAAAGTTTGAGAAGGAAGACAAGCAAGATAACTATCACCGGATCGAAAGAAGTTACGGAAGTTTCCATCGTTCTTTCACACTACCTTCTACTGTGGATCACGACAAAATAAAAGCAAAATACAGTAGTGGGATACTGGAAATTACTCTTCCAAAAACGGAAGAGGCTAAACCAAAATCGATACCAGTAGAAGTTAATTGATTCAGCCGAAGGGGCAGCTCTGACTGTCCCTTTTGTTTAAGTCATCATTTTTTATATTTGCTTTTCCAATGTGCTCAATGATAGCATATTCTAAGATAGAGTGCGGAGGATTGATTAGATGAGGTTTGATAAATTTACCATTAAGGCTCAGGAAGTTATTCAGGAGTCTCAAAACATTACTGAAAAATATGACCATCAGCAGATTGAACCAGAACATCTTCTGATGACCATGGTTTTACAGCGTGAAGGTACCGTTTCTTCCATGTTACAAAAATTGGGAGTTGACATAGCCGATATTTCAAAACAGATAGAGGAAGCTCTTAACAAGATTCCCAGGGTTTATGGAAGCAGTGGCGGACAGCTCTATATTTCCCCTCGCAGTAAAAAGGTGCTGGATCAAGCCTTTAAAGAAGCGGAGAGATTGAAAGATGAATATATAAGCACTGAACATATTTTTATCTCTATTGCAGATGAAAAGGGTGGAGAGGCTTCGAAGATACTATCTTCACTGGGCATTACCAAAGATGCTTTATATAATGTGCTGGTTAGTATAAGAGGAAACCAGCGGGTAACTGATCCCAACCCGGAGGAAAAGTATCAGGCTCTTAAACGGTACAGCAGAGACTTAACTGATCTGGCTCGTAAAAGCAAGCTCGACCCGGTCATTGGGAGAGATGATGAAATCAGAAGGGTTATTCAAGTTCTATCTCGCAGGACCAAAAATAATCCAGTACTGATCGGAGAACCTGGAGTTGGGAAAACTGCGATTGTAGAAGGTTTGGCTCAGAGGATCGTCAATGGAGATATCCCAGAGGGCCTCAAAAACATGAAGGTATTATCCCTGGATATGGGATCCCTGGTTGCCGGAACCAAATACCGAGGCGAGTTTGAAGACAGACTTAAAGCGGTTTTAAAAGAGATTGAAGAGAAAAGTGGTGAAATCATACTGTTTATAGATGAGCTCCACACGGTGGTGGGAGCAGGAGCAGCAGAGGGATCTATCGATGCCTCTAATATGCTAAAACCTGCTTTAGCCAGAGGGGAGTTGAGATGTGTGGGAGCTACCACCTTAAACGAGTATAGAAAATATATTGAAAAAGATGCTGCTCTGGAAAGAAGATTTCAACTTATTATAATTGGCGAACCTTCTGTGGAAGATACCATCTCGATACTTCGAGGTCTTAAGGAACGCTATGAGGTTCACCATGGAGTTAAAATTCAGGATTCTGCAATTGTTGCAGCAGCAACGTTATCCAATCGCTATATTTCTGATCGTTTTCTTCCCGATAAAGCTATCGACCTGATTGATGAATCAGCATCAAAGCTAAGGATTGAAATGGACAGCCTTCCTACAGAGATTGACGAAGTGAACAGGAAGATAGTACAGTTAGAGATTGAAAGGGAGGCTTTAAAGAGAGAAAAAGATAAAGCTTCTAAAGAAAGGCTGGAAAAGGTAAAGAGAGAACTGGCTGAGATTAAAGAAGAAAGTGCAGACATGAAGGTTCATTGGGAAAAGGAAAAAGAAATTATTAAAAAAATACAGGAATTACAAGAACAGCTAGAAAATACTCGATTGGAAGAACAGAAGGCAGAGAGAGAAGGCAATCTGGAAAAAGTTGCTCAGATCCGCTACTCTACTCTGATCCAGCTTCAAGAACAATTGGATAAGGAAAGCAATAATCTAAACGAGATACAAAGCGGTCAGAAGATGCTTAAAGAAGATGTTGATGCAGAAGATATTGCTGATGTAGTAGCGAAATGGACTGGCATTCCGGTTTCCAAGATGCTTGAGGGTGAGTTAGAAAAATTGGTTAGCATAGAAGCAAGAATCAAAAAGAGAGTAGTTGGTCAGGATGAAGCCATCAATGCTGTTTCCAATGCGGTAAGAAGGTCTCGATCTGGTTTGCAAGATCCCAACCGTCCTCTCGGCTCTTTTATCTTCTTAGGCCCTACCGGTGTAGGAAAGACAGAACTGGGCAGAGCACTGGCAGAATTCCTCTTTGATGATGAGCAGGCCATGGTGAGAATTGACATGTCTGAGTTCATGGAGAAACATTCCGTTGCGCGACTCATTGGTGCCCCACCCGGCTATGTAGGATATGAGGAAGGAGGCTATCTCACAGAGGCGATTCGAAGAAAACCCTATTCAGTCATCCTGCTCGACGAAATAGAAAAGGCACATCCTGAAGTATTTAATATCCTTCTTCAGATACTGGATGATGGAAGACTCACCGATGGACATGGGAGAACTGTTGATTTTAAAAATACTCTCATTATCATGACTTCCAATTTGGGAAGCCAATGGATTCAGGACTTAAGAGAAAAGGATTATGATGAGATGCAAAAAAGGGTGATGGAAATTGTTCGTTCAACCTTTAAACCAGAATTTATAAATCGGGTTGATGAAATCATTATCTTTCATTCCCTGAGCAAAGAAGAGATTAAAAAGATTATCGAAATCCAATTGATCTCCTTGAACAAAAGACTGGCAGAAAAGAAACTTTCAATCACCTTAACTGAGTCGGCAAAAGAGTTACTGGTTGAACAGGGGTTTGACCCTGTGTATGGAGCTAGACTCCTCAAAAGGACTATTCAGCGAAAAATTCAGGATCCTCTGGCTCTAAAACTGCTTGAAGGAAACTTTTCTGATGGTAACACCATAGAAATAAATGTTGATCCAGCATCCAGGGAGATTACCTTTTCCCCGTTAGGAAAAAGCTCTACAATTTGAACCTATCTCTATTGAGTTAACACTTGCGCGAGATATGTTTTGGGATTTTCAGGTAATTGATTAAGCCGATTTTTTATTTTGCCTTCCTTATCTATTATAATATGGGTAGGAATTCCCACAATACCATACATTGTTGATACCTCTCCTCTTGCATCAAAAAGGATTTTATAGGGAAGCTGGTACCGTTCCTGGATTTTTCTAACTCTCTCGATAGAATCATTAAGTCCAACATCAATTGACAGTAACTCATACGGTTTGTTCCCTATGGCGTGGTACAGTTCCTTTAATTTGGGTATCTCCATTAGACAGGCAGGACACCAGGTTGCCCAGAATACCAGGTGAACAATCTTTTTCCCACGATAATTCTTCAATTGGATATCATCCCCCTCTATGGTCTTTAGGGAGAAATCAAAAGCGCTTAAATTCGGCTGCATTTCCTCTTGTCTGGAGGGACAGCCGAGAAGACACATTGCAACGAAAACGACAAAGATAATACGCAACCAGACAAGAGACTTTCTTGCTTTCATATACACTCCTTTCAAATCATAAGTTGTCCCATTTTGATGAGAAAATACTCACCTACAATGATCATCATTATTCCAAACCCTTTTTTTATCCTAACCATCCAGTTTCCGGATCGTGGCAGAGAGGTTATAAGTCCAGCAAATGTACCAATCAGAATGAGTAAAAATCCCATTCCAAAGGCGTAAGAAAACAGCATTGCGATTCCCAGGAGGACGTTTTGTTTTGTTCCCACATAGGTAAGCAATACCCCCAGAACTGGTGCGGCACATGGAGCTGCGATCAGCGCTGAACTCCCTCCCAGCAGAATAGCAGATATTCCGCCTTTAGTTTTAGCTTCAGTAACTCCGAAACGAGCAAACCAGGTAAATTGGATGTTTATCACATCCAGCATAGCCAAACCAAAAATTATACAGATGTTAGCCACTACCAGATATGCCCAGGGATTGGTCTGTATTTGACCGAAGAGTTTTCCTGTAAGCGCGGCAAAGGCACCCAGTGAAGAATAGACAATAGCCAGACCCAGAACATACATCAGGGAAAGATAAAACCCTCTAATTCTGGTTTTTGATCCCTTTGCCCCAATAAATCCCACCGTTATAGGGATGAGAGGATAAACACATGGGGTAAAACTGGTTGCTACACCTGCTGCCAGGGAAATAACAACAGCCAAAAGCGGGGCAGACTGGATGGCAGTCTCAAGATTTCCGGTTAAGGTTTCTATCATTGTTAGTCTGTTTCTGCCTTCTTACAACTAAAGAGTATGTCTCAGTAAACATAGGAGGAACTATGATAAGTAAAAAATGATGCTGGATACTGGATAAATAAATTGATTATTTATATGCGTTATTCCACATCCAGTATCTAGCATCCAGTATAATGTCCTCCCGAAAGGTGATATGGGATTCACGTAAGTTGTGATTTCAAGCGCTCTACTCAAATAGTAATAGTCTTCCCTTCCATCGCCCCTGAGCATTTTATAGAAGCATTCGTCTTCCTGATTTGATCTTTACACTTCCTGACAAATGAATCGATAACACTATCACTGTGACCCGGATCGTGGTGGAAGAGGATGAGGTGTTTCACTTCGCCATCCACAGCCAGTTTAGCAGCTTCTTTCCATGCAGAATGACCCCACCCTTTTTTTATACTATATTCTTTATCACTGTACTGGGCATCATGAATAAGTATATCCGCTCCTTTAATAAAGCGAATAAAATCTTCTCTTTTATAAACGATGTGGCTTTTAGCTTTGGTAATTTGGGGAAGAAGCTCATTGTCCGTCATGTAGATAAGTTTTTGGCTATCGAAGTTTAAACTGTAGGAAAAGTTAATGCCCGGGTGATTAGCCCTTATTGTTTTAACTTCAGTGTCAGCAACACAAAAGTTCCCCAGGGATAATTTTTTGAAGCTGATGTGTGCAGAAAGAGAGCTTGATTTCACAGGAAAATGTATGGATTCCATCTGGCTGGAAAAAATTTTCTCTAAAGGGAACTGGGGGTGTTTTGCCCCCAGAATGGTGAGTTTATTACCAGCATTATAAGCAGGAGCAAAGAAAGGTAATCCCTGAATGTGATCCCAGTGATAGTGTGAAATAAAGATATGGGCATGAACCTTCTTTTTTCTGAGGAGAAGAGCATGTCCCAATTCTCTTATTCCAGTTCCACCGTCAAGGATAATCAATTGACGATTTGGCAATTTTACTTCCACACATGAGGTGTTTCCTCCGTATTTAGTTTTGTCCTTACCCGGAGAGGGAATAGAACCTCTCGTTCCCCAGAAAGTAAGTGCTATTCTACTATTTAGCATATAGTACCCTTATCAGATTATCAGTTAAAAATGCATTCCATAAGGTTTTTCTGAAAGATTTACAATTTCATCAGGGATACTAAAAATTTTTTCTTTGGGTCTTTTTCCATGGGCTCTTTTAATAGCATATCGTTTCCTCTTGGCAATTCTAATATTATCACTGCCCACAGGATCATAGTTCAGGCATATACTGTTGTCCAGATGATTAAGGAAATCAAAGATGAGATTTAAAGAAAGCCTGTAAAGAAAAATGATATATTCCCTGGAAAGGTCCCAACGAGAATTTTTCGATATGAGCACTACCATATTCTGCCATCGTTCCAGATCACAGAGTTTAATGGTTCTAACATACAGTTTCTTTTTCGTTTGAAAGGAAATCATTTTACTTTTAAAAAAATTCTGCATGAATTCATCATTCTCCACATTTTTTCCTGATATAATTCTGTTTGCTAATTTCCAATATTTTTTTTCGATATAGGCATCTGAGCGGTATTCCCAATATATATGACCTAACTTTTTAGTTGAACTGGTGAGATAAAGCTGATTGGGAATATAAAAATTATGGGCAATGATATCAGCGCAGAGATGGCTCAGATAACCATAGGCAAATGAAAAGTGTGAAGGAGAATCAGCTGCTTCTAACATCTTCATAGCTATAGACCAGTTATGACAATGATTATCTCGACGTCTGCTCCCCTTACCAATAAAGATATCAGCACTGATACAACCGTAAAGGTAATCATAGGGGAATGCTCTCAATGATTCGGCTATCCACGGGAGAATCAGATTTAGATGATTCAAAACGTAGGAACCTTCCATAATGTGAATGCCAGCACCCCAGGCATAGGCATAATCACTGGTGACAAGGCAAATAAATAGAGCTATGGTAAAAGTCTTTAAAATCTTAACTGGAAATTTCATCAATATTTTCAATTATTCGCCACAGAGATCGCAGAGTACACTGAGAATAACATATTTAAGTAAAAGCATAAAAATCTCTTTTGCCAGTGGGATTTGGAATTCCCACCCAGCAAAATAAATCTATCACCTCTGCGATCTTAGCAGTCTCTGCGGTGAAAAATTATAATAAGGTTGAACGGTTAAATATCTTTAAACTGGCTTTTTTAGAAAAAAGCGCCACTAAGCAGCATCATCTCTAGATAATGAACTCATCTTAGTATGTTTTTGCTTCTCTTTAAGTATTTCTTCTCTTTGATGTTGATAGTTTTGCCAGAGTGAAAACATCTTACACACTATCTTATAGTCCTTTACATTGTCTATGTCTAAAACAGCACCTGGCGAGTGTGAGACAACGTTTACAAAACGAGTGCCCAGAACCCTGGATATGCAGCTTTCTATAAATGACAGGGGGAGCAACCTGCGAGTCGGTAAAGTCAGGGGGTTCAGGTTAATTCGGGAGAGGAGTTGATTCCAATGAAGCAAACAATAGCACCAAAACCCTTCTAATCCTACATGTAACTTCAGAAATTCAGCAGCTAATTTTGCAATGTTGCTTAAATCTCTCTGATATCGATAATCATATACCTTTTGAATATAGTGCCTGTTCTTAACCTTAAGAGGTTTTATCAAGTGAAGATTGTTCTGACGATATTTCCCTTCCCTGAGATAGAAGTAATTTATCTTCATACCAGGTTTGCCTCTTTGGTTATGGAAGTAGCGAAGACTTTCGGCACGGGTAATCCCCAGAAAATAATCGTACTTATCTACTTCGCAAAGATCTATAAAAGTATCTATCTCGAAAGGAGTAACCAGGGGAATATCACCTGAAACGCAGAGCACAGCTTTTTCAAGCTGGGCCGATTTATCTGATGCAACTTCACGAGCTTCGGGACAAAGGTAAAGGAAGGATTCCCATGCATTGGAATAGAGAGACTCACCTTGTTCAAGTATTGTAACCTCCTTTTTATTCCCTAAAAAGTTATGATGGCCCCCAATTGCCTGATCCAATTTTTCTTTGGGACCAACAAGACAAATTCGATTAACCCTCTCTGCCCCTTCCAATGCCTTAAGAACATAGAGAAACAAAGGAACTCCATTAATTTCCAGAAAAGACTTGTTCACACCACGCACCTTGCGGCTTGCTCCGGTATCTCCTGCCAAGAGAATGGTGTCATATTTTTCTTTAAAACTTTCCATGGATTGTCAGTCCCTGCCATATCCGGTATTCAACTGAAATATATCTTTCTTAACTCTTCGGATACTTCTTTCAGTAACTTTAAGACCCTTATGGCATCTTCAAATGATAAAGAACCAGCTCCACAACTGGGTGTAATAAGAGATTGTCTTATAACCTTTTCATTATCTGTCTGGTCGTAACCCAGTTGCTCAATTTGGGATTGCCATTTCTGAATAAGCGAATGAGCAGTTTCTCTTTTTAGTTCCTCTGGATGAGAAGTGGGAATTAACCCCCAGGCTAATACGCCCCCTTTTGAAATGAACTTTTTTAATGATTCAGAATATAACATCAACTTATCAAAAAAGCTATAGGCATCAAAACTTAAGATATCAATATCCGTAGCAAGAAGTACAGACCAGTCAGTATTTTCACAGCAATGAATACTGGCATAACCACTTTCACTGTGAATAATTGCAATTATTTCATTGAGGTCTTTTTGCACATCACTATCAGATATACCCAGATAGGCGGATGACCCAAAACCTACCAGGGATGGTTCATCTATAGACATAATAACAGGCACCCCGAAAGAACTCAATTTTTGGATCTGCCACTTTGCTTTTAAAGAAATCATTTTCACAATGACATCTCTCAACTGAAGGTCATAAAATGCACTCTTTCCATCCTGATCAGTTAAGCTGGTAGCTAAAGTAAAGGGGCCTGTTACCTGACCTTTAATTGCAATTGGGCTATATTTCCCGTGGTTTAACTCTTCAATTAGAACGTGAAATCCTTCAGCGTAGTGGGGAGTAAGAGAAAATTTTTCTAAATGTAAAGTGGATTGTTCTTCAGCAGCAGCAAGGTAGCATTCATAAAATTTTAAGACTTCATCCTGGAACCCTGGATCTTTTGTATCAAAATATGCCTTTTTGTCTGACCATTTAATGCCCGGCATACCTTCATTAAATTGAATAATCATGCCTTCTTTGGGTCGTTTTGCCAATTGAACCCAGGCAGGTATCTGTGTGGTATAGGTTAGAATAAGTTTTGTTGCCTCTTTGGCATCATCCAGAGGTAAACTTCCAATGGTAGTAGCCAAGCAATTGGGTAAAAAAGACATCTTTAACCATCCATAACGGCTATTCCTCTTTCTTATTCAAAGAGGAAAGTTTAATACATAAGGGCTTACAACTTTAAAGTAGTATCTTGACTTAATAGAACCTATCGTGTAATGTTTTGCCATCACCCAATCCCCTTCCCCCTTTTGAAAAAGGGGTCAGGGGGGATTTTGAGGGAAATTTACAAAGCACCAGAATCACGAATTGATCCTCAATTTAAAATGTAGAAATTCCGTAGCATTCACTTATTAAACATACTACTCAAAGAGGTTTCCCATGTTAAAATCACTACAAAAGACTCTTTGGCTATTATTTGTACTTATCCTTTCCCATGGCTGTGCCAGTACCCCCGCAAAGAAGGAACCCAAGACTGCTGAAGAATTTTTCAATAAGGCAATGGAACTTTACAGAAAAAAAGACCACTGGCTGGGAGCTCCAGCTTTTACAGAAGTCAGAGACAAATTCCCTCTCAGTCAATATGCCGTTATATCTGAATTAAGGTTGGCAGATATCCACTATTTTAAGTCTGAATACGTTGAAGCCGTTCACTATTATGAAGAGTTTAAGCGGCTCCATCCCAGTAATCCCAATGTTCCTTATGCTATTTTTCAACTGGGCATGTGTTATTTTCAAGAGATAGAGATTATTGGCCGAGATCAAACTCCTGCCGAAAAGGCAGCTGATTACTTCGAATACCTGACAACCCACTACCCTGCAAGCCCTTTTGTAGGTAAAGCTATGGGGAAATTTAAAATATGCAGAACGAAGATGTTTGAACATGATTTCCATATCGGACACTTCTACTATAAAACCAAGAAATATTGGGCAGCCAAAGAACGATTTATAAAAATTCTTGCACAGTACCCTTACGCCAAGGAAAGGGATAAAGTGCTTTTTTATCTGGGTCAGACATATCAGCAGCTTAATGAAGAAACTAAAGAGAGGAATATCTTTTCAATATTAATTAGGGACTATCCTCAGAGTGAGTATAGAGCAGAGGCAAAACTTTTTTTAGATATCCCTTTAGAATCGGAAGAAAAAGATAAGCTGGAACTGAAGCAAAAGAAGAAGAGATTTGTTATTTTTTAAATAAAGATCTATGGTATCATCTCTTCTACTATACTATACGCTTTTTCCAGCACTTCTTCCAATTTCTGTTTTTGGGGGGGGGGGGGGGGGGGGGGGGGGGGGGGGGGGGGGGGGGGGGGGG
>CAZOKO010000076.1:0-13628 GCA_964580455.1 uncultured Thermodesulfobacteriota bacterium
AGAGATTGCCCAAACCAAGTTGCCCGACCTCAATGCTATTGACTTAGCCGGTGCTGTCAAGATTATTGAGGGTACAGCCAGGAGTATGGGAATAGAGATTATCTAAATACTTATAGGAATTCTGAGACACTAAGGAGACAGCGATGTCGAGTCGACGAGGGAAAAAATATAAGACGGCACGGGAGAAGGTAGATATAAACAAGTACTATGAACTTGAAGAAGCACTTAAGTTGCTTAAAGAAATCTCTTTTTCCCGATTCGACGAGAGTGTAGGTCTGGCAGTACGTTTAGGGGTTAATCCCAGACACGCTGATCAGATGGTAAGAGGAACTGTCTTGCTTCCCCATGGAACAGGAAAGGAAACCAGGGTTTTAGTCTTTGCAAAAGGAGAAAAAGAGAAAGAGGCAGAAAGTGCCGGTGCTGATTTTGTTGGAGCCGAAGATATGGTTGAAAAGATCTCCAAGGGATGGCTGGAATTTGACAAGGCAATTGCAACTCCTGATATGATGGGAGTGGTAGGTAAAATTGGTAAAATCCTGGGGCCGAGAGGGTTGATGCCTAATCCAAAGTTGGGGACAGTAACCTTTAATATTTCAGAGGCTGTAGATGATCTCAAAAAAGGGAAGATAGAATTTAAGGTTGATAAAGCAGGCATCATTCACGTGGCAGTAGGTAAAGCCTCTTTTGCAATAGAAAAACTTACAGAAAACATTACTTCTCTAATGGATACTCTTATCAAATTAAAACCGCCAACCAGCAAAGGAATCTATTTGAGAGGCATTGTGCTCTCAACTACAATGGGACCAGGGATAAAAATTGACCCGGCCTTTACCAGACGGGCAGGTTAGTTAGTGCCTGAACGAAAACCTTTTTTCGTCTTTAAGAAATTCGGAGCACGTGCGAAGCTTCCCGCAGGGATCAATCTAAAACGAGCAAATGACAAAAGTGCTGGATTCAGGATGTTATTTTATTTTTTTTGCTTAGGGAACCTTCGTGATTATAATGTGTAGAAAAACTATGCAGTGCTGGAAAGGAGTAAAAGCAATTGGATAAAGGGACTAAAGAACAAATTGTTTCACATTTGTCAGAAAAACTAAAGCAGGCAAACTTTGCTATTTTAACAGACTATCGTGGGTTAACCGTAGAAATGATTACTAAGATGAGGAATGAGCTTCGCGGTGTTTCCTCGGACTATCGGGTAGTCAAAAACACTTTATTCAAACTGGCCTCTAAGGAAACAGAGTTTGAACAGCTCCATCAACACTTTGTGGGCCCTACGGCAGTTTTGTTAAGTTCTGATGATCCCATTGCTCCCAGTAAAATACTGGCGAAGTTCCTTAAAGCATACTCTACATTGGAGATTAAAGCCGGCTTGCTTCAGGGTAAGGTTTTATCTGCAGAAGAGGTGAAAGAGCTTAGCTCCCTTCCTGGCAGGAAAGAGCTGCTTTCAAAGATTGTCTCTCTCTGCATTTCACCTCAGGTGAGGATGCTCAATGCTCTGAATTATATTCCCTTAAAACTGGTTCAGGTGCTTCGTGCTATTGAAAGGAGTAAATCAGGCAAGTAGAAATATAAACACTGTTGAATGGTAGGAGGATTTAAAAAATGGCAAATGTTACTAAAGAAGATGTGCTAAGTTTCATTGAAAACATGACTGTGCTGGAGCTTTCCAATCTGGTGAAAGAGCTGGAGGAGAAGTTTGGGGTTTCAGCAGCTGCTATGACTATGGCAGCTCCTGCCGCTGCTGTCGGTGAGGCCACAGCGGCCGCCGAAGAGGAGAAGACGGAATTTGACGTCATTCTGCAGTCGGCGGGAGAGAAAAAGATTCAGGTCATCAAGGCAGTCCGTGCTCTCACCAGCCTGGGGTTGAAGGAAGCCAAGGACCTGGTGGATGGTGCTCCCAATCCTGTTCGGGGAGGGGTTCCCAAAAAGGATGCGGAAGAGGCTAAACAGAAGCTCGAAGAAGCTGGGGCGATTGTTGAAATTAAGTAAGTCCTTAAGTGTAGCCCTTTCCTTTATTTAGAAGAACAGAGGGTTCTTAACTGAAACAGATATCGTTAATCCATATTAGGGGTTGAAATGAGTTCTCACGCGATAAATAGATATCATCTGAGAAAGGACTTTGCCAGGATCAAAAAAGTTCTGGACATGCCCAATCTCCTGGATGTCCAAAAAAAATCTTATGAAGAGTTCTTGCAGCGAAACGTTAAATCTGAAGAACGTGGTGATGTTGGACTTCGAGGAGTTTTTAAGAGCGTCTTTCCTATTAAGGATTTTTCAGAAAGTGCCTCCCTTGAGTACGTGGGTTATAAGCTGGGTGAGCCTAAATACGATGTAGAAGAGTGCCGTCAGAAGGAGCTGACCTATGCTGTTCCTCTTAAGGTGCTTTTAAGGCTGGTTGTTTGGGATGTGAATGCCGAGACAGGAGCCCGCAGCATCAGGGACGTCAAAGAACAAGAGGTTTATTTCGGCGAGGTGCCCTTGATGACGGAGGGCGGAACATTCGTTATCAATGGTACAGAAAGGGTTATTGTCAGTCAATTGCACCGGTCACCAGGGGTTTTCTTTAACCATGATAAAGGGAAGTCAAGCAGCGGGGGTAAAATCCTTTTCTATGGTCGCATCATTCCCAATCGAGGATCGTGGATTGACCTGGAATTTGACGCTAAAGATATCCTCTATGTACGGATAGATAGACGCCGGAAACTTTTAGCTACTGTCCTCCTCAAGGCTCTGGGATATTCCGAGAAAGAACTACTCAACTATTTCTATGAGTCAGAGAAAGTTATCTTTAAAGGAAATAAAATATTCAAATATCTGAGGAAGGGTCTTCAGATAGGGGATAGATCAACAGAAGATATCGTCGATATAAAGAGTGGTAAAATCATTGTTAAAAAAGATAAAAGGATTAGAGAAGCGACGTTAAAAAAGATAAAGGAGGCTGATGTTCAACTTATTCCTATCAGCATCAAAGAGCTGGAGGGGAAATTTACCTCCCATGACGTTGTCGATCCAGCAACGAAAGAAATCCTGCTTACCATTAACGAGGAATTAACCCACGATAAACTGAAGATGCTTAAGGAAAAGGGCATTGAAGAATTTGAGATTCTCTTTGTTGATGACTTAACCACGGATGTATCTTTCCGTAATACCTTAGCCTTGCATAAAATCAAAGACCAGGAAGAGGCTGTCGTTGAAATTTACAGACGTTTAAGACCTCACGACCCCCCTACCAAGGAGAGTGCGAATAACTTTTTTGAACGGCTGTTTTTCAATCCCGACTACTACGACCTGGGG
Source organism: uncultured Thermodesulfobacteriota bacterium (assembly GCA_964580455.1). Classification (GTDB taxonomy): domain Bacteria; phylum Desulfobacterota; class WTBG01; order WTBG01; family WTBG01; genus CAZOKO01. Next base: position 3,298 of record CAZOKO010000076.1, read on the forward strand.
AAAGTAGGGCGGTTAAAACTAAACTATAAGCTAGGCCTTGATGTGCCCCTGGATGTTCGTGTAGTTCGAAGGGAAGATATTATGGAGACTGTAAAATATCTTCTCAGACTAAAGTGTGGCAAAGGAGAAGTGGATGATATTGACAACCTGGGCAACAGGAGGGTCAGAACGGTTGGGGAATTAATTGAGAATCAGTATCGCATCGGTCTGGTCAGGATGGAAAAAGCAATTAAAGAGCGGATGGGGTTACAGGAAGTTGAGACCTTAATGCCCCATGACCTGATAAATTCCAAACTGGTCTCTGCAGTAATAAATGAGTTTTTCGGCTCCAGTCAACTCTCGCAATTTATGGATCAGACTAACCCTCTAGCTGAGATTACACATAAACGACGTCTTAGTGCATTAGGCCCCGGGGGATTGACTCGTGAACGGGCGGGATTTGAAGTAAGAGATGTTCACCCCACTCATTACGGGAGGATCTGCCCTATTGAAACCCCGGAAGGTCCTAACATTGGTCTCATCTCGTCCCTTTCCACATATGCCAGGATTAATGACTTTACTTTTATTGAGACCCCTTATCGCAAGGTGGTAAATGGGGTGGTTACAAGTGATATAGAATACCTCTCCGCTCTGGATGAAAAAGACCACGCCATTGCCCAGGCCAATGCCCCCCTGGATAGCAGGGGAAGATTTACAAACGAGCTGATTTCTGCCCGAAAGGGAGGAGAGTTCGTTATGCTGAAGCCAGAAGAGATCTCCTATATGGATGTTTCACCCAAACAATTGGTAAGTATTGCCGCTGCTCTCATTCCCTTTCTGGAAAATGATGATGCCAACCGTGCCCTAATGGGTTCGAATATGCAAAGGCAGGCAGTCTCACTGATGAAGACGGAGAGTCCTTTTGTTGGCACCGGTGTAGAAGGTATTATCGCCAGGGATTCAGGAGTAACAGTAATAGCCCGGGAAGACGGGACAGTAGAAAATGTTGATGCTAACAGAATTGTAATCAAAAATGAGCAAAGCAACATAGCCAAAAAAGATAGAGGGGTTAGCATTTACAATTTAGTCAAATTCAAACGTTCTAACCAGAATACCTGCATAAGTCAGAAGCCTCTCGTTGCGGCAGGCGACAAAGTAAAAAAAGGTAAAATTATTGCGGACGGTCCTGCTACAGATAAAGGGGACCTGGCTTTAGGCCGCAACCTGATGGTTGCCTTCCTCCCCTGGGAGGGATATAACTTTGAAGATTCCATTTTAGTTAGCGAAAGAATAGTAAAAGATGACTTTTTTACTTCTATCCATATCGAAGAGTTTGAGGTTTTAGCCCGTGACACCAAACTGGGAAAAGAAGAAATTACACGTGATATACCAGGACTGGGAGAAGATGCCCTGAAAGACTTGGACGAATGTGGGATTATCCGTATCGGTGCAGAAGTAAAGTCTAATGATATACTGGTAGGAAAAATTACCCCCAAAGGGGAAACCCAGCTCTCCCCTGAAGAAAAGCTCCTTCGTGCTATCTTCGGTGAAAAAGCCCGTGATGTACAGGACACTTCTTTGAGAATACCTCCCGGTGTTGAGGGAACTGTTATTAACGTCCGTATCTTCTCGCGTAAAGGAGTGGAGAAAGACTCTCGCAGCAGAATCATCGAAAACAAACAGCTCTCTGAGATACTGAAAGATCAAGAACTTAAAATAAAAATATTAAAAGAAAACGCAACGGAAATAATTAAAAACCTGCTTGTCGGAAAAACCGCAGCTAAAAGATTGGCTGACAAAAGAACAAACTCCATCCTTCTGAAGAAAAATCAAAAGATTACGGCTGATATCGTTTCAAAAGTACCATCAAGCAGGTGGAAAGATATTGTTGTTGAAGATAAAGGAACAGAAGAAAAGATAAAGAAGATCAAAGAGGGTCTGGATGAACAGATTAAGGGGGCAACTGCACTTTACACCGAAAAGATAGAAAGGCTAAAAAGTGGTGATGAACTTCCACCCGGTGTAATCAAGATGGTTAAAGTTGACCTGGCGATAAAAAGGAAGCTTGCAGTAGGGGATAAAATGGCCGGACGCCATGGTAATAAAGGAGTGCTCTCCAGGATCCTTCCAGAAGAGGATATGCCTTATCTGGAAGATGGAACACCTGTGGACATTGTGCTCAATCCTCTGGGCGTTCCTTCGAGAATGAATGTGGGACAGATTCTAGAGACCCACCTGGGATGGGCATCCATAGGGTTAGGAAATAAAATCAACGAACTTCTGGAGAAGAATGCCAGCAGCCAAACCTTACGAAACAGGATTAAGGGCATTTTTAGCGAGAGGGAAACAAGTCAACTTATAGACGAGTCGAATGATGATGAGATGCTAAAACTTGCCAGGGAACTGAGCGGGGGGGTTCGCTTTGCCTCACCAGTTTTCGATGGTGCATCAGAAGGGGAAATCATGGATTACCTGAGGGAGGTAGGGTTGCCTGAAAGCGGGCAGGCCACTCTCTATGATGGGAGGACAGGGGAAGTTTTTGATAATAAAATTACTGTCGGCATGATTTATATGATGAAGCTTCACCACCTGGTCGATGATAAAATCCATGCCCGCTCGATTGGTACTTACTCTCTGGTGACACAACAACCCCTGGGCGGCAAAGCACAATTCGGCGGACAGAGGTTGGGAGAAATGGAAGTATGGGCATTGCAGGCTTATGGAGCGGCACACACCCTCCAGGAGTTTTTAACCGTCAAGTCTGATGATGTCCAGGGAAGAACCAAACTATATGAAAATATCGTCAAGGGAGAAACTACTCTGATGCCTGGCTTGCCAGAATCTTTTAACGTGTTAGTAAAAGAATTACAGAGTCTATGCTTAAATGTAAAATTTACTGAAGCTGGAAAGAAAAACTGAGTTTTAATAGGAGAGCACTCTATGGAAGCAAGTTACAGTTTTTTTGATAAACCCAGAAAGTCACTTGACTTCGATGCCATAAGAATCAGCATTGCTTCACCGGAAGAAATCCGAAGCTGGTCACATGGTGAGGTTAAGAAACCAGAAACTATCAACTATAGAACCTTCAAGCCGGAAAGAGAGGGCTTGTTCTGTGCCAAAATCTTTGGACCTACCAAAGATTACGAGTGCAATTGTGGCAAATATAAAAGGTTAAAACATCGGGGAGTGGTCTGTGAGAAATGCGGAGTTGAGGTAATCCCTTCGTATGTACGAAGGGAGAGGATGGGCCACATTGAACTTGCTTGTCCGGTAGCCCATATCTGGTTCTTAAGGAGCCTGCCCAGCAGGATTGGAAACCTAATTGATATAACGCTCAGGGATTTAGAAAAGGTTATTTACTTTGAACAGTATATCGTAATTGATCCTGGTGATACACCTTTAAATGAAGGCGAACTATTAACTGAAGAGAAGTATCTCAAGGCTTTAGTGGAGTATGGAAAGAACTTCAAGGCAGGCATAGGGCCCGAGGCAATAAGGGAACTGCTAAAGAAACTTAACTTGGATGAAATTTCCCAGGTTTTACGCCAAGAGATGAAAGAGACTGGTTCCGAGGCAAAAAGCCAAAAGTTGGCCAAAAGACTGAAGATTGTGGAGGCGTTTAGAAACTCTGGCAACCAGCCAGAATGGATGATCCTGGAGGTCTTGCCAGTCATTCCGCCTGACCTGAGACCCCTAGTCCCCCTGGATGGAGGACGCTTTGCCACCTCTGATCTGAATGATCTCTACAGGAGGGTGATTAACCGGAACAATCGGCTTAAGAGACTCCAAGAACTCGAGGCACCTGAAATTATTGTCCGCAATGAAAAAAGGATGTTGCAAGAAGCGGTTGATGTTTTATTTGATAATGGCAGGAGGGGGAAAACCGTTACTGGCCGGAATAAGAGGCCACTTAAATCATTGAGCGATATGCTAAAGGGAAAGCAGGGGAGGTTTAGGCAAAATCTTCTGGGGAAACGGGTAGACTATTCGGGGCGGTCCGTCATTGTAATCGGTCCTGAATTGCGCCTCCACCAGTGTGGCCTGCCTAAAAAGATGGCTATCGAACTGTTCAATCCCTTTATTTATAACCGACTGATCAAGAAGGGTTTTGCAACCACCATTAAGAGTGCCAAGAAGTTGGTGGAAAAGGAGACAGCCGAAGTATGGGATGCCTTAGACGAGGTAGTCAAGGAATATCCTGTTTTGCTCAACCGGGCTCCCACTTTACACCGACCGGGTATCCAGGCCTTTGAACCTATCTTAATTGAGGGAAAAGCCATCCAACTTCATCCTCTTGTTTGTGCTGCGTTCAACGCTGACTTTGATGGAGATCAAATGGCTGTCCACATTCCCATTTCTACAGAAGCACAGATTGAAGCCCGGGTTTTAATAATGTCAACCAACAGTATCCTTTCTCCTGCCAACGGTAAGCCAACCATAGTTCCTACCCAGGATATCGTACTGGGACTCTACTATCTTACCAGGGAGAAAGAATTTGCTAAAGGAGAAGGCAGGATTTTTTCAAATCCAGAGGAGGTGAGGATATCCTACGATAACGGTGCGGTTAACCTCCACGCAAAAATATTAGTGAGGATGGAAGGAGAACTGGTTGAGACGACTGTAGGAAGGATTATTCTGAAGGAGATCATCCCCGAGGAAATCTCTTTTGAATTGATAAATAAAGTCATGGGGAAAAAGGAATTGGCAGACCTTATAAGCTATTGTTACAGGCAGTGTAAGGACAAAAAGACCATCCTGCTGGCAGATCGCTTGAAGGATTTGGGATATAAGTACGCAACTCAGTCAGGGCTCTCCATCTCTATCGGCGATATGATCATTCCCTCCAGGAAACCAGAACTAATCGATGTTGCCCATAAAGAAGTTCAGGAAATTGAGTCCCACTATAAAGAGGGTCTCATAACCGATGGTGAACGGTATAATAAAGTGGTGGATATCTGGGCACAGGTTACAGAAAACGTTGCAAGGGAAATGATTAGAGAACTGGAAAAAGTGTCCATCAAAGACAAGAAGGGCAATGTTAAACAAGTTGCCAGTTTCAATCCCATTTTTATGATGTCTGACTCTGGTTCTCGAGGCAGTGCTCAGCAGATACGCCAGTTGGCAGGGATGAGAGGACTGATGGCCAAGCCCTCGGGAGAAATTATTGAAACCCCCATTACAGCAAACTTCAGAGAAGGACTTAATGTTTTGCAGTATTTTATTTCTACACATGGCGCACGCAAAGGTCTGGCTGATACTGCTCTCAAAACTGCAAACTCCGGTTATCTCACTCGCAGACTGGTTGATGTGGCTCACGACTGCATTATCACTGAAAATGATTGTGGAACCATGGATGGAATTGCTGTCTCACCACTGATTGAAGGAGGAGAAATTGTTGAGTCTATTGGTGACCGAATCCTGGGAAGGGTCTGTCTGGAAGATGTCGTTGACCCTTTTTCCAATGAAGTACTGGCAAATGCCAACCAGGAGATCGATGAGGATATCGTCGCGAAAATAGAGGAGACCAGGATAGAACAGGTGAAAATCAGATCTGTTTTAACCTGCCAATCCAAGCGGGGAGTCTGTGCTCTCTGTTATGGAAGGGATCTTGCCCGAGGTAAAATAGCCAACATAGGAGAAGCTGTAGGGGTCATCGCCGCCCAATCAATAGGAGAGCCTGGAACTCAGCTGACTATGAGAACCTTCCACATTGGGGGAACGGCCAGCAGAAGGGCCGAGCAAACGACTTTGGAGGCAAAGCATGAAGGGTATGTCAAATTTATAAAACTCAACCTGGTGAGGAACCGGGATGGAGATCTGGTGGTTATGAATCGCAATGGAGAGGCTACCATTATAGATGATAGCGGAAGAGAAAGAGAACGATACACCATTATCTATGGTGCCCATTTAAAAGTAAAAGAAGGGGATCACGTGAAAAGTGGTGCGCGGATTGCGGAATGGGATCCTTTCTATACCCCTATTCTGACCGAGGTTTCGGGAGCAATAAAGTTTGGAGATATTATGGAAGGTAGAACCATGCAGGAAAAACTGGATGAGGTGACAGGTTTCTCCAGCAAGGTAATTATGAGTTCTAAGGATCAGGAACATCGTCCCAGGGTTTCCATCAAGAATGAGAAAGGCAAGACCATCAAACTTCCCCAATCAGGATCCTATGCCAGATATTTTATGCCGATAGGTGCAAATATTGTAGTTGGGGAAGGAGATGAGATTCAAGCCGGTGATGTTATTGCCAAGATCCCTCGCGAAACCACAAAAACCAAGGATATTACAGGTGGCTTGCCCAGAGTTGCTGAATTGTTTGAGGCCAGAAAACCGAAAGAAGTCACAACTATTTGTGAAATTGATGGTGTTATATCCTTTGGTAAGGATGTAAAAGGAAAGCGTTCCATTATTGTTTCCCCAGAGGTAGGAGATTCCATAGAATATCTGATCCCTAAAAGTAAACATGTCTCCGTTCACGAAGGAGACAGAATAAAAGCAGGAGAACCTATTATGGATGGTTTGGCCAGTCCACATGATATCCTCAGTATTCTCGGAGAAAAAGAATTGGCAAAATTTCTGGTAGATGAAGTGCAGGAGGTATATAGATTACAGGGGGTAAAAATAAACGATAAGCACATTGAAGTTATGGTGAGACAGATGCTGCGCAGGGTTAAAATAAGGGACGTTGGTGACTCGAGTTTCTTAGCAGGAGAACACGTAGAGAAACATATCTTTGAAGAGGAAAATGAAAAGATACGTAAAAAAGGTGGGCAACCGGCCATCGGTGAACCCCTCCTGCTGGGCATTACTAAAGCTTCCCTGAGCACGGAGAGTTTCATCTCTGCTGCCTCTTTTCAGGAAACCACAAAAGTTCTAACTCAAGCAGCATTGGAAGGGAAAACAGACTATTTACGAGGGCTAAAGGAAAATACCTCTATGGGAAGGCTCATTCCTGCAGGCACAGGCCTCGCAAGATACAAGAGAATGGGGATTAGTGTAGTGGGAGGAGAAGGTGAGAAAGGGCAATCCTAGTGTAATAAAAAATTAAAAAGATAAAAAGGTTGACAAGTAATAAAGTATTTGCTATATATCCAAGTTTTGCATTTAACTTTCTCATTCGTAAAAAGAGGTTTCGATGCCTACCATCAATCAGTTGTATAGGAAAGGACGAGTTAAAACCAAGGCTAAAACTAAAGCTCCTGCACTCCAATCCTCGCCCCAAAAAAGGGGTGTCTGTGTCAGAGTGTACACCTCTACTCCTAAAAAACCTAATTCAGCACTGAGGAAGGTAGCGCGAGTACGATTAACTAACGGGATGGAAATAACCTCCTATATTCCTGGAGAAGGCCACAATCTCCAGGAACACTCTGTTGTCCTGGTGCGGGGGGGGAGAGTGAAAGACCTTCCCGGAGTGAGGTATCATATAATCAGGGGTACTCTGGATTCCATAGGAGTTCAAGATAGAAAAAAGAGCCGTTCAAAATATGGCACTAAGAGACCAAAGTGAACAACTGAGAGATGCTGAAAAAGACTCGGATTTCAATAAATTGTAGAACTTACGAAACATTAATCATCTATACGAGGTTGAAATGCCTAGAAGAAAGGTAGCTACCAAAAGGCAAATCTTGCCAGATCCTAAATATCACGACAAGCTGGTGGCAAAACTGATCAATAAAATTATGTGGGAAGGGAAAAAGAGTAAGTCAGAGTCAATAGTCTACAGGTGTTTTGCCATTATTGAGGAAAAGACCAAATCCGACCCACTAAAGGTATTTCGCACTGCACTGGAGAATATAAAACCTGTTATTGAGACTAAATCTCGAAGAGTAGGTGGTTCCACCTATCAGGTTCCGGTAGAAGTTAGATCAGATCGCAGGGTGAGCTTGGCTATGAGGTGGCTGATCTCCTTTTCAAGAGAGCGCAAAGAACATTCTATGGAGGCAAGGATTGCCGCTGAGCTGATTGATGCCTCAAACAATCGTGGTTCCTCAGTAAAAAAGAGAGAAGATACCCATAAGATGGCGGAAGCAAATAAAGCCTTTGCTCACTATAGATGGTAGCATCATCATTTTCTCTGAACCATTAAAAATTCTATCCGTTGGATATCAAGCAGGATAATTCATGGCGATACAAGCTGGAGTAAGAGCTATTCTAAATGAAGAACAGGACTATAATTGTGGTAGAAAGCATATGCTGAAGTTGATGGATTTCCGCCCTATAGATAGTGTCCGAAACATTGGGATAATAGCCCATATTGATGCCGGGAAGACAACTACTACCGAAAGAATACTCTATTATACGGGAGTCTCCTACAGAATGGGAGAAGTCCACGATGGAACGGCCATAATGGACTGGATGGAACAGGAGCAGGAAAGAGGAATCACTATCACTTCTGCTGCCACCACCTGTTTCTGGGAGAATCACCGCATTAATATAATTGACACTCCAGGCCATGTAGATTTTACAGTTGAAGTGGAACGGTCGTTAAGGGTATTGGATAGTGCAGTGGTAATTTTTTGTGGTGTGGGTGGTGTTGAGCCACAGTCTGAGACAGTGTGGAAACAGGCGGATAAATACATGGTACCGCGAATTGCCTTTATTAACAAAATGGACCGGGTCGGTTCGGATTTTTTTAGAGTGGTTGAGATGATGAAAAATCGTCTCGATGCTCACCCCCTGGCCCTTCAACTCCCCTGGGGTCAGGAAGGAGATTTTAAAGGTATCATTGATCTTATTCAGATGAAGGCCATTACTTATGATGACGCTACACTGGGAGTGAATTGCCATCAAACAGAAATACCTTCCCACCTGATCAGTTTGGCAAAAGAATATCAGGGAAAGATTCTGGAAGTAGCTGCGGATTACTCCGAAAGCATAATGGAAAAGTTCGTAACGGAGCAGGCTGTTTCCCCACAGGAGGTTATAACTGCTCTTAGAAAGGCAACCCTTGATCTGAATGTCATACCTGTTTTCTGCGGGTCATCCTTCAAGAACAAAGGGGTCCAGCCTCTGTTGGATGGAATTGTTAATTTCCTTCCTTCTCCCATAGACCTTCCACCCGTTAAAGGGTTTAATGAAAAAGGAGAAGAAGAGATAAGAGAAGCAAAAGTGGATGCTCCCTTCTCAGCCCTGGCATTTAAAACGATGAATGATCCTTACATGGGGCAATTGACTTTTATAAGAGTTTATTCGGGATCTCTCAGGAAAGGCTCCTCTGTTTATAATACGCATAAGGGAAAAAAGGAGAGGATCCACCGCATCCTGAAACTTCATGCTAATAGAAGAGAAGAGATAGAGGAGATCTATGCGGGTGATATTGCTGCAATACTCTTAAAACATACAACTACCGGGGACACCCTTTGCAGCGAAGATTCTCCTATTATTTTAGAACCCATGGAAATTCCTAAAACGGTGATGTCAGTTGCCATCGAGCCCAAAACTAAAGCCGATCAGGAGCAGTTGATGAGTGCGATGAGAAAACTGGCAATGGAAGACCCTTCTTTCAGGATCCATCTTGATGAAGAGACAGGGCAGACTATCATTTCCGGGATGGGTGAATTACATCTGGAGATCATAGCAGATAGATTGTTGCGTGAATTCCAGGTCAATGCTACGATTGGCAAACCACAGGTTGCCTACAAAGCAACCATTGCTAGAAAAAGTAAGGTAGAAGGGAAGTTCATACGCCAGAGTGGAGGTCGTGGTCAGTATGGTCATGTCTGGCTTGAGCTAGAGCCTTTAGAGAGAGGAGCGGGCATCACCTTTGTCGATAAAATTACTGGTGGAGTCATTCCTAAAGAATATATATCTGCAATTAGAAAAGGTGTGCTTGAGGCAACAGAAAGTGGAATCCTGGGAGGTTACCCAGCAGTTGACATGAAAATCACCCTTTATGATGGTTCTTACCATCCTGTGGATTCATCTGAGATGGCTTTTAAGATTGCTTCTTCTATGGCATTTAAACAGGGGGTAGTTAGAGGTGTGCCAATTCTGCTAGAGCCAATCATGTTATTGGAAGTGGTTTTGCCTGAGGAGTTTCTTGGTGAACTGATGGGAGATATTGCCTCTCGTCGGGGTAAAGTTACCTCTATGGAGGTGCGCAAGAACTTCTCAGAGGTGAAATCTGAGATCCCTCTGGCAGAAACTTTTGGTTACTCCACCGTCCTGCGTTCTCTTACACAGGGAAGAGCCAATCATACCCTTTCCTTTATTAGCTATCAGGAGATTCCCAATACTATTGCTGAAAAAATTTTATCGAAATTCAGTGTGCACAATAATTTTTCCACCCTTTAACAGGAGGCACAAGCCATGTCGAAGAAGAAATTTGAGAGGACAAAGCCGCATATCAA
>CAZOKO010000077.1:0-13610 GCA_964580455.1 uncultured Thermodesulfobacteriota bacterium
AATCAAGTCTTCAAGTTAGTTCAAGATGCTATGATACTAAAAGATCGGTTTAAAGCAGCTTGAAAAGATGCAAATAAATTTGCATCTTTTCTCAAAAACTCCTCGCTTTTATTATCAAGAAAGAGTACCCTTGCCAAGGGCATCTGGAAAGTGTTTGGACAAAAAGGATAATGAGGTATAACCTGTGGCACGTATACTTCTCATAGATGATGATATTAGAGTGCTGGAAACGTATTGCCAGATGTTGGAACGTGCGGGATACGAAGTTGTGAAAGCTACTGACGGAAAGGAAGGGACAAGAGTCTTTCGCGATAACCCGACCGACCTAGTCATCACAGATATCGTCATGCCTGAGAAAGAAGGGTTAGAGACCATCATGGAACTACGGCGTAATTACCCCGATGTGAAAATCATTGCCATTTCCGGTGGTGCCTTTCTTGAACCTAATGATTATCTAGAGATGGCCAAACAGTTTGGAGCAATGCGTACACTCACCAAACCTATCGATCAAAAAGAACTGTTAGAAACAGTTCTGGGATGCCTCACTTAAATATCACAATCCCACATCTTGTGGTTATATTTTGCTCACTAAAATCATAGTCTCTACCATACTTCTTAATTATTGAAAGGCCGAAATATTTTGCATTACTCAATCAAACATGCGATAAATGCCTACCTAATAACTATCTCTGTTTCTTGAAAGAAATATGAACTTTTCCACATATCTTGGTTCCAAAGATATATTGTGCTCGGAACCTTCCACGCTCATTCATACCGCATTTTATATAATCACTTCCTTTTTTCATAACCACCCAGGATTACCTTTTAACTTTAATAGAAAGAATTTCTATGATATAAAGAATTATAAAGCCAGATTTTCCATAGAACTCAGGCACTATGATAAAATTGATCGGTAAAATAGAAAAGTTTTCATAAAAACCATGTTAGGAGCTGCTGTATGGAATTTACGATAAAAGTAAATGGAAAAACTTATACGGTAGATGTTGATCCTCATAAGCCCCTTTTGTGGGTATTAAGAGAAGACATTGGTCTCTGTGGCACCAAATTCAGTTGTGGAATCGGTATCTGCGGCGCCTGTTCTGTGCTTTTGGATGGTATCGTTACGCGTTCATGCATGGTTGGAATAGAGTCAGTAGGCTACAGGGAAGTCACTACTATTGAGGGCATTAATGATGCTCTGGGTAAAGGGGTCAAAGATGCCTGGATTGAAGAAAAAGTGTCTCAATGCGGCTATTGCCAGCCGGGACAGATAATAAATGCATACCACTTGCTTTCTATTAATCCACAACCGACTGATGATGACATCAACGAAAGCATGAGGAGTAACCTGTGTCGTTGCGGCACCTATCAGAGGATCAGGTCAGCAATTAAAAAGACTGCTGCTATCATTAATCAGCAAAAGTGAAGGTTTTATAATGGAACTTCAAATGACCCGCCGAACCTTTTTAAAAACCACAGTCCTAGGCTTGACGGGACTAACCCTGGGCTGTACCATTGAATCCTGGCCTCCCGATGAGAAATCTTCAAATGTTACTGTCTGGATCAATATCTCTCTTGACAACCAGATAATCATTATGGTTGCCAAAGCTGAAATGGGTCAGGGTGTTTCCACTGCACTTCCCATGATCGTTGCCGAAGAGCTTGAAGCAGACTGGATAAAGATTAAGTTCGATTTGAAAGGTGAAATGGGAGATTACTCCATCGGTGGGACGATGGGGATGACTGGAATAACAGGTGGAAGCACGTCAATTAGTACTCTGTATGAACCGCTTAGAGAGGTGGGGGCTGCTGCTAAAGAAATGCTGATTACCGCCTGCGCCCAAAGATGGCAGGTGGACCCGGAGAGCTTAACAGCAAAAGATAGCTATATAACTCATCCTACCATGGGAAGCATCAGTTATGGTGAATTGGCAGAAGAAGCAAGCTTACTTCCCGTCCCTGAAAATCCTAAACTAAAAGATCCCAGTGAATTCAAAATAATTGGAAAGCCCCTTGCCCGTTTAGATACGCCAGATCATATTGAGGGGAAATCTGTTTTCGGTATCGATGTTAAAGTCCCTGAAATGTTATACGCAGCGGTGAGACAGTCACCGGTCTTTGGAGGAGAGGTATCTAATTTTGATTCTTTAACCGTGGAAGGCACCAATGCTGAGGCCATTGTTAAGATTCCCGCAGGGGTCGCTGTCGTTGCGAAAAGCTATTGGGAAGCCGAAAGAGCAGCTCAGTCTCTTGAACTCGAGTTCGAGATTCCAGAAGAGATGGAAGACCTAAGCAGTGAAGACATCTCTCAGCAACTCACGCAGGATCTCACCAAACCCGGTACCCAAGTGAGGTTAATCGGTGATCCTTTATCTGCTATGGAAACTGCACCCATAAAAGTAGAGGCCGTTTATGAGGTGCCCCTTCTCGCTCATGCCACCATGGAGCCTATGACCTGCACGGCAAAGGTTACCTCTGAAAGCTGTGAGGTGTGGGTTCCCACCCAGGGAGCTCGCATAGTGCAGGCTGCGGCAAGATCAAACACAGGCCTTGACGCTTCTTCGATCGAAGTGCATCCCACCTACCTGGGTGGAGGTTTTGGTCGCAAGGTTGAAACTGATTATGTCACCCATGCCGTTTTAGCCGCTAAGGCTGTGGGTAAACCCGTAAAGGTAATCTGGTCGCGGGAAGAGGATATTCAACATGATTTTTACCGGCCAGCTTTCAAAGCAGAGTTAAAAGGTGGAATCGATGACAATAACAAGATCATCAGCTGGATAGGGAAAAGTGCGGGGCCTTCACTATTGGGGGGATCTCTCAATTTCATGGAAACCGCAGGTTTTTCTAATATTTCCTATGATGTATCTAATATGAGTGCTCATTACGTAGAATCCAATTTTGGAATTCCGATTGGCTGGTGGCGCTCGATAGGATACTCCCAAAACGGATTTTTCGTCGAAAGTTTTATGGATGAATTAGCCCATGCGGCAGGAGACGATCCTTTAGAATTTAGAAGAGCGCACCTAAATGGCCGAAGCCTTACGATACTAGAAGAAGTTGCAGAAATAGCAAACTGGGGTCAACCCACTGTCCCAGGTGCCGCACAGGGAGTAGCCTTTGTCCCACATGGTGGAACCATCCTAGCGCAGATTGCTGATGTGTCGGTGGAGTCGGGAGGCAAGGTCATTGTCCATAAGGTCTGCTGTGCCATCGATTGCGGTGATGTGGTGAATCCGGACATTGTAAAAGCACAGATAGAAGGCGCTATTATCTTCGGATTAACCGCGGCTTTATATGGTGAGATAACCATTCATGATGGCCGTGCTAAGCAGTCCAATTTCCATGACTATCCTGTACTTACTATGAAGGATTCCCCCTCCATGGAGACTGAAATAATCATAAGCGGTTCTAGGCGGTCAGGTGTGGGAGAAGGTGGAGTTCCGCCGATTGCCCCGGCTGTGACCAATGCAATATTCGCTGCAACCGGACACAGAATTAGAAGACTGCCGATAAGTCGTTACGATTTTATTTAATTAGCGTCTGTCTCACGGAAAAATATAAATCACCAATAGTAAAGCTCAATGTATTCACATCCCATTATTTACTACACGCCTTGCTATTTGAAAAACTGTTTTGAAATCATAAACATCTCTTAAAAAACTACATATTGTATCTCCCCTCTGCTGCACTAAAATGTTACTAAAAATAATCTTGTCAGATTAAATCCTGGTTATTGTAAAACTAATTATTACAGGTTTTTAATGTTAAACTTCTTCATTTTTCTCCATAGTGTGCTTTTGTCAATCCCCAACTCTGCTGCTGTATTTGAGCGGTTACCACCATGTTTTTTTAATGCATCAATAATAATCTGAACCTCTGCCACTTTAAGTTTGTCCTTTGATCTGCAAGCATTACTTTTTACCTCTTTAAACCTTTCAACAAACTCCCTGGGTAAGTGCTCTACCTCAATCTGAGGAGCATGGCATAATACGAACGCATGCTCGATCAGGTTTTCCAACTCCCTGACGTTTCCAGGAAATTCATACTGCATTAACATCCTAATGACCTGATTTGAAATTCCCATTATTTTCTTGTTTTTTTTCAGATTGAATTGATTGATAAAATGATCCACTAAAAGAGGGATATCTTCACGACGTTTGGAGAGAGAAGGAAGTTCTATTTTAATAACATTCAGCCTGTAGTAAAGATCCTCTCTAAACGTGCCAAGAGTAAGTAGCTGCAACAAATCTTTATTGGATGCAGAAATGATGCGGACATTAGCCTTTCGAGGACGACTTGCACCTAAAGGTTCATACTCCCTCTGTTGAAGAACTCTTAATAACTTTACCTGTAATGCAGTTGACAACTCAGCAACTTCATCCAAAAAAAGTGTTCCACCTTCTGCCAGTGCAAAACGCCCGGGTTTATCCTTTTTTGCATCTGTAAAAGCTCCTTTCATATAACCAAAAAGCTCAGATTCTAATAAAGTACCCGGTAATGCCCCACAATTTACTACAATGTAAGGCCCTTTTCTCCTCTGGCTTAAATTATGGATAGCTCGCGCAAAAAGTTCTTTTCCCGAACCGCTTGGCCCCTCTATCAATACGGTGCTATCACTTTCAGCAATATCAGGAAGTACATCAAAAATCTTTTGAATTTCGTAATCTTTACTGATAATATCCTCAAATGTATAACGCTTGAATATCTCTTTCTTCAATTCTTCCAGAGCAGAAAGATCTCGAAAGGTTTCTACTCCTCCAATTATCCTATCTTTTTTATCTTTTAGTACAGCAGTGCTTATGCTAACCGGTATCTTTTTGCCCTGACTGTTTAATATATTAATTGGTAGATCGATAATTTCTTTACCTGTTTTTAAAGTCTTTTCCAGAGCACATGCGTTTTGACAAATATTTGCCTGAAAAACATCAAAACACTTTTGACCTATTGCATGTTCTTTTGAAACACCAGTAATCTTTTCAGCAGATTTGTTGAAAGATGTTACATTCTTGTCATTATCAATAGTAAATACCCCATCCGCAATACTATCCAGGATAACATCCATGGGCAGATTTAAATCTTTAGTCCCTTTAATCATTTACCGTTTCCTTCAATTAATTGAAATTCTCTAACTTTATACAATATATCATTAAAAGCATTGTAATCTCAAACATTTTTTATATTATATCTTAAACTCTGAGTAATTATTCCAAATGTTTCCACAAGCAAATTTAGCTTTATTATTTTGCAGAATTCCCGATAAGTTTTCATTCAGATTTATACTTGTCGATAGTATTTGACAAACAAATATTTTTTGATATTATTTATGTCCTTTCAACATTAAAATGTAACTGGTTTAAACCAAAATATTTTAAATAAAGTGCCTTATGACCGGAACGAATAATAAAGACAATAAGATAAAAATTTCAGTAGACGCAATGGGCGGCGATTATGCTCCTCAAACCACTGTTGAGGGTGCTATTCTTGCAGCGAAGGAATTCAACATTTCTTCTGTACTTGTTGGGAATGAACCTCAAATACTTGAGGAACTATCAAAGCATGGCTATACCGACCTTCCTATTGAGATCAAACACGCTACTGAAGTTTTTGCTATGGATGAACCCCCTCTCAACATTATAAGGAAAAAGAAGGATTGCTCACTTCGCATAGCTTTTGATTTAGTTAAAAGCGGGGAATCTCAAGCAGTTATCAGCGCTGGAAACTCAGGAGCTGCCTTAACTGCATCTCTCTTCGTCCTGGACAGAATTAAAGGCATTGATCGTCCAGCAATCGCTACTATCATGCCTACTCTTAAGGGATCAGTTATCGTAATTGATTCTGGCGCAAATAATATCTGTAAGCCATTCAATCTCGTGCAATTTGCACTTATGGCATCAGTTTATGGCAAATGTATCTTAGGCACTAAAGGACCTCGTATAGGTGTATTAAGCAACGGCGAGGAAGATTCAAAAGGTACGAAACTCACACGTGAAGCAAATACATTACTTAAAGAAAGCACACTTAACTATATTGGCTATGTAGAGGGCAAAGAAGTTTTTAAAGGGGATGTTGATATCGTCGTTTGTGACGGTTTTGTAGGTAATATCTTACTCAAAGTGAGTGAAGGGATTTCAGAAACAATAATATCAGCTCTTAAGAGTGAAATCCAGAAAAGCATCTCCTCTCAAGTTGGTTTTATGCTCGCAAAAAAATCCTTTAACGATTTCAAAAAATGGTTTGACTATTCCCAGTATGGGGGATCACCTCTTTTGGGAGTGAATGGAGGAGTGATTATAAGCCACGGAAGATCATCCGCTAAGGCCATTAAAAACGCCATGAAGGCTGCTTATGATTTTGTAGATAAAAAGGTTATACAGCACCTTGAAGAGGACCTTAAAGAGAGCCATGATCTCCAAACCCTTGGGAAGAAACACGGACTCCTTGAAAAGATCCTCAAGAAAGAACATCCTAAGAATTAAATCCCTTTACATCCCTCCCAGAATTTCTAAAACGTTAAGCTTTTTTCTTCCTCCTTTCTGCACGTACTATTACAAAGATAGCAGCTACAAACGCTAAGGCAACAAATACCATAAAGGTTGGATTTAAAGTTATCCAGGGTTCAGAAGTAATTTCCCATTTAACCAGGAGTTCCACACAACTCCATAACACGATTACGGTTGGCATCGCATAACGAAAGGCGTAGTCCATCTCTTTTGCTTTGGTCAATCGGTAAAAGAGATAACTACCACCTAACAGGCACAGAACAAAAACTGTTTTGCAATAAAGGCTTTGCGGACCGAAAAAGTCTTCATCGTACCCGAAGAACAAAATCATGTGTCCAACCCAGATCATGAGAAACATCTTAATTGCAACTCTTGGACCCCAGTGATCTATAGAAATTTCAGGCAGGTTTCCTCTCGTAATACGCAAACCCTTCCTCAATGAAATAAAAAGGTTACATTTTATGTTTTCATTAAAAACAAGATAGATGAAAAGAGGGATGAGTATTGCGAGACTAAATTCCATCGCCTTCCTCTCTGTAATTTCAAGCGCTTCAGCACCTTCATGCACGCCAATCTCCACCAGACATGCCCAGAGAAGAACTCCTGCAAGCATCCCTGTAAATGTTTCCCATGCGGGTGATTCTATATGTTTTGTCCAATAAATGATAATAGTTGCCAAAATTATGCCAGCAACTGCAATCGGAAAATGCACACTGTGAGGAAGTCTCAAGGCCAAAACTGTTATAGCATGACCAAGTGGCATAATCAAAAGAACTGTAAAAAACGCTTTTACTCCATTCACTTTAATCCTCCTTTAGGATTGTTAATATCTCTATCCTTCTAATATTAAAGTATATTATTACTTAAACCTAAAGCATTTCATAAACATTTAAAAATATAATAATTGTTCTCTCAGCTTACCATTTTACGTTTCCCTTCAAACCATCCGTAAAGAGCGGGGATTACAAATAGAGTAAGAAGTGTAGAGGTTAATAAACCAAAAATCACTACTATTGCCAGAGGCCTTTGTACTTCTGCTCCTATCCCCCGTGACAGTAAAAGTGGTAACAACCCGAGAACAGTTGTAAGAGCTGTCATCAAAACAGGGCGTAAACGTAACAGCGCACCCTCAATCACAGAGTCCTGCAATGATTTTCCCTTGAGGTAAAGCTCATTGATGTAGCTAACCAAAACAACACCATTTTGCACCGCAATACCGAAGAGAGCTATGAATCCTACTGCTGCGGGAACAGATAGATACTCCCCAGCAACAAACAAACCAAAAATGCCACCTATCAGGGCAAGAGGAATATTTATAATGATTAAAAGTGCATGGTGTATGGACCCGAAGGTCAATCCAAGCATGAAAAATACCAACGCAATAACTACTGGTACAATAATAGCGAGCCTGGCCATCGCTCTCTGCTGATTTTTAAATTGACCTCCATACTCTATATAGTAGCCTGGCGGGAGAGTGATTCTTTCATCAATTATCCTTTCAATATCAGCTACAACACTTCCCATATCCCTGCCACGAATATTACCCTGAATTACCCACCGGCGATGGTTGTTTTCACGGTTTATTTGAATAGGTCCAGTAACCACTTTTACTTCAGCTACTTGCTCCAGTGGTATAAGCGCACCGTTTTGAGTTTGAATTAACAGATGTCTTATGGTTTCCGGGTCACTTCTGTATTGCTCTTGATATCTTATATGTATCCCAAATCGACGAATATTAAGGAAGATATAGTCCACATTTCTTCCACCTATTGCCAACTCAACCAGTTCCAGTACCCTGTTAACATTTACCCCGTATCGTGAACATGCAACGCGGTCAGCAATCACCTGAACCTGAGGTTGGCCAAAACTTTGTTCAACTGAAAGATCAACCAGCCCCGGTACAATATCAATGGCATCATGGATTTCTTGCGCCTTCTCCCTGAGGATAGTTAGATCTTCTCCAAAGATCATTATAGCCAACTGTGCTCTTACACCTGTCAATAGTTCATCAAACGCATTTTGAATTGGTTGAGTAAAATTTAACTGCACACCCGAATAAAGTGAAAGCTCGTGGTTTAAATCTTCAATCAATTCTTCTTTTTTTCTGTATGATTTCCAGCTACTCACCGGCATGAGTTCTATGTGAATTTCTGCATAGTTCACAGGGTGAGGGTGACTGCCGGCCTCAGGACGTCCGATTCTTGATATTACCTCCTCAACCTCCGGAAATTCAATAATTTTACGCTCCATCTTCATAATAGTTTCAGTAGCCTTTTGCAAAGAAATAGATGGAGCCATTGCTACACCAATCATTATCGAACCTTCCTCCAGCGTAGGTATAAATTCTGTTCCCAGAAAAGGAAGCAAAGCCATACTAATTAAAAAAGCAAATGTTGCAATGATAACAACAGTCCTTCTTTTGTTCATTGCCCATATGAGAAGAGGGCGATAGAACTCCTTTATTTTTTTTATGAGAATAAATTCCCTGTGTTCTCCTCCCTTTAGCAGATAAGTAGAGAGTACTGGAGCTGAAATAATGGCAAAGAGCATGGATCCAAACAGTGCAAAAGATATAGTAAACGCCATTGGAGAAAACATTTTCCCTTCAACCCCCTGAAGGGTAAAGATCGGTAAAAATACAATTATAATAATGGCGATAGAAAATATAATCGGACGGCTCACCTCCTTCGCTGCAGTTAGAATGATATCGGTATTGCTCCGCTCGCTCCTGCTTCCTTCTTCGTTTAGATGCCTGAAAATATTCTCCACCATCACAATGGCACCATCACCCAGCATACCAATGCCGATGGCAATACCACCCAACGACATAAGATTTGCAGAAATACCGGCATACTTCATACAGATAATAGATATCAAAGCAGAAAGTGGCAAAGCGAGGGCAACAATAAAAGCACTGCGGATATTGCCAAGGAATAGTGTAAGGGTCAGGATTACCAGGAAAGCTCCTAAGAGAAGAGCTTTTTTGACAGTCCAGGTGGCGTTTTGTACAAGCTCATCCTGTTCATAATAGGGCAGAAGATGTACACCATCAGGCAGTGATGCCTGAACCTCAGGAATTTTTTTGTACAGTCGTTCTATAACGTCTGAGGTATTCTCACCAAAAAGCTTTAATACCATTCCTGAAACTACTTCCTGTTTACCATTACGGCTTACCACTCCCCTGCGAATTTCCTCTCCATAGGCAACTTCAGCTATGTCTTTTATCATGACTGGAATACCGTCTAAAACTTTTATGTGAATATTTCTAATATGATCCAGATTTTGGAGTAACCCAATGCCACGAACAAGATACTCCTCAGAGGTCAAGACCAAAAATTGCCCTCCTGCGTTACGATTATTCTCTTGTACAGCATCGACTACTTCTTCCAGGGTCACCTTATACTTGTTTAAAGCATTGGGGTTTATGCGTATCTGATACTGCAAAACATGACCACCAATAGAAAGTATATCAGTCACACCCGGTACAGTCTGCAATTGATACTTCACTATCCAGTCGTTAATCTCACGCAGGTAAGTATTTGGTTCTTTCCCTTCCGTATTTGATCCCTTTTCAAGGGTAAGGTAATAAATAAAGATCTGTCCCAGACCGGTTGATATAGGACCTAACTTTGGTGGTTCTTCCATTTCAGGTAAGGAAGCCATAGCATCAGTAAGTCTTTCAGAAACTACCTGCCTGGCAAAATATATATCAATATCATCTTTGAAATAAACATAAATAACCGCCATACCAAAAGCAGATGTTGATTTTATTTGCGTAACTCCAGGCAGACCATTCATGGTTGATTCAATAGGGAATGTTATTAAACGCTCAATCTCCTCAGGCGCCATACCATCTGCTTCCACAAAAACAGGAACCATAATAGGCGATATATCCGGGAAAGCATCAACCGGCAACTCTGAGTAATTATAGATTCCCAAAATAGCTATGGCAATTGTTACTATAAGAACTAAAAAGCGGTACCTTAGTGAAACATCAACTATTTTTTTATGCATGACTGTCAATCCTCCTAGCGCAGTCGCTGGGTTAGTTTAATCTAGTATCCAGTATCCAGCATCACTTTGCATAAGTTATCTTTTAAAAACATGACTCATTTGTTAATTTTTTGGACTATAATAAATGGCTAGTGCCCATGACCTGCGTGGCTATCCAACGTACTTGTAACTATTTTTGCCTTAAGTTCAAAAGCTCCTTTTGTTACGTAACGTTGCCCTACTTCCAAACCCGTGATGATTTCAGCGTGAGTTTTGTTTGTTCGCCCTACCCTAACATCCTGAGTCTCAAAACCCTCTTTATGGTAAACGAAGACACAGGTCTCACCTTCAAGATTTTGAAGGGCCGTTTTGGAAATGAGAAGTGGTACTGGTGTTTCCTCTTTAACAAGGCGAGCAGTAACAAACAGACCGGGACGCCAGTTACCTTCTATGTTAGGAAGAGTTACACGTGCAAGGGCAGTACGAGTTTCATCTGCGACAATAGGTCCCAGATAAGATATGACACCTTCAGCATCTGGAATACCCTGTCCAGCAGATATCCGAACACGTTGGTCTTGCTTTACAAAAGGAAGATCTTTCTGGTAAATGCTAAGATCCACCCACACCGTGCTCAAATCAGCAACTACAAATGCGATTTTATCCTCCCCAAGCACTTCACCAAGCGTAATGTCTTTCTCAATAACTTTTCCATCAAAAGGTGCAATGATTTCATATGATGTTAATATTTCGTCGGGATCGTGTGGAAGATCCTTAAGAAATTTAGTAGTAAACCCAAGCGAAAGAAGTTTTTGTTCAGCTGATGTTAACTCAATACGGGCTTCAGCAAGCGCCTTTTTTGCATCCAGGTATTCCTGCTCTGCGGTAATTTTCTTTTCCCATAGCCTTTTCTCTCTTTTGTGGTTTGCCTCTGCCAGCTCCAAACGTTCCATAGAAGCATGAAACGATGCACGCATATCGGCCAGTTCTCTGCTTTCGATTATCGCCATGACTTCTCCCCTTCGAACCGTATCGCCCAAATTCTTCTTTACTTTTCGGACAACGCCTTGCATACGTGGAACAACGTTCGCCATTTGGTCTGCATTGATACGAATTTCACCTGGGAAATTCAATTGTATTTGTAAATTCCCAGGTCCGGCAGTAGCTACTTCGATGCCCAATCCTTTCATTTCCGCATCAGTCAGGTGAACAATATTTCCATCAATGTGTTCTTCGTGTTCTTCGCCATCATAATCATCACCAACTTCATGCTCATCATGTATTAATTCATCATGATCATGTTCATCATGGATCTCATTCTCGTCATGTAAGTGGTCATCATGCGTTTCCGGTTCATAATGAACATGTTCTTCCTGAGACTCATCATGGATATGTTCATCATTCTCCGTTAATCTGAAATATCTGATACCCGCAACAACAAGTAATAGAACTGCTATTGCTGCAAGAAAAAATATAAGGGTATTTTTATTTTTCATCTTTTTCTAGCTCCTAATTCCTTTTAATTATTGTTTTACATTATTTTTGATAGAACTAAGGCTATCACCAATAAGACGTTCGATAGTAGCCACAGCTTTATGGTATCCAGCCAATGCCTCAATATATTTCCCTTTAGCATCAAATAAGCTTTTTTGGGCATCCAAGAGGTCCAAATAGCCATATTTTCCCTCTCGATATCCTTCACGCACAGCATCAAATGCACTTTGAGCTCCTGACATCACATCATTTTTCAATGTCATCGCTTCAAAAAAGTTAGTTGAAAGCCTTTGATAGGACTCATGCAGGGTAGTTAAAATCCTTACTTCTGCGGCGCTGTGTTCTTCCTGAGCTTTGGTAAGACGGTATGACGCCTCAAGTATTCCTCCTTGATTTCGGTCCAGCAAAGGAAGTGGTATCGAAAGATTCATTATATATGTTGTATCATTTGCCTCACCGAGATACTTCACACCTCCACCAAAAGTAATATCTGGCAATCTATCAGCCTTTGCCATATCCAGGGCTGCTTGTCGTTGCTCTAATTCTGAAGACCAGCGTGCCAAGTCCGGATTTTTATGGATGTGATCTATTACATCTTCAAAGGGAGGAATGGGAGAAATAGCTTCCAGTTCACCACTGACATTTTCAAATTGTGTAGTTGTGCTCCCCCAGGTAGCAGCAAGACGTTTCCGAGCTGCTTCCAGCCCCCTTCTGACTCGTTCTTGTTCTATTCTGATTATAGACAAGGCTACCTTAGATTTTGTCTCTTCCACGGGAGAGTCTTTTCCAGCTTTAACCCTTGCTGAAACAGTATTAAAAACATTTTCAGAGAGTTTAACCAAATCGTCTGTTAGGGTTAGATTCTCTTGCATAGCCAGCAAGCTAACAAAAGCTACAGTAACTTCAGTTAGTACATCTAAACGTTTGCTCTCATAATCCCAACCAGCTACATCTCGCTCGATTGAAGCAACTTTTGTCCTTTTGGAACGCTTCCTGCCTAATTCAATTAGCTGGCTTAGTATGATCTTGGCTTCTGCTGAATAAAATCTGCTCCGTTCTCCCGAGCCACCAAAATTTTCCACTTCAGCTTCTAATTCAGGGTTTGGGGAAAGATTTGCTTGAAGTATTCTTGCCTCCCCTGTGCGTACCTCTAATGAGAAGGCTGCCAGCTCTGGATTATTAATAAGAGCAAGGGATAAGGCCTGCCTCAAGGAGATGACCCCTGTCGGCTCTTCGAATTGAGGTGTAACCACAGCATCATTTGATGTCTTATAAGGTGGACGGTAGGTTGAAATATCTTTGCCCAAAGGACTTGGCTCAGGCCAGACCCTTTCTACATTATGAGCAGAACAACCAATAAAAACAACTGCCAACAGAATTACAAAAAATATCAGGTATTGTTTCTTCATGAAAAACCTCCTAAAATACAACCTCGTATTGTCAAAACAAACCACAGATTCACCCCGTTAGATACTTACTTATAGCAATTGAACTTTGTAAGATGTCAACTCTGTTGGATAAACAAGCCTTCCACAAGGTTTGATATCTAACGGGGGAACCACAGAAGTCAATATAGCAAAAAGAAAAACATATTTAAATTCTTTCTTTTGTCTTTATTTTTTAAAT
>CAZOKO010000078.1:0-13430 GCA_964580455.1 uncultured Thermodesulfobacteriota bacterium
CGTGGTTATATTTCTTTTGGTTGCGGCTTTGCTGCGCTGTGTTCTCTGTGGTTTGTTTTGACAATATGTTGAAAGAGGAAAGGAGTGATTTATGAAGATTGCAGTTACTGGTAAGGGTGGTGTGGGAAAAACAACCATTTCGGCAGCGCTCAGCTATGCCTTTGCTGAAAAGGGGTATAAAGTTGTTGCTATAGATGCGGATCCTGATGCTAATCTGGCATCAGCTCTGGGTTTCCCTGAGAATGTGAACATCACTCCCATTAGTGAATTAAAGGATTTGATAGAGGAGCGCACGGGGGCAAAACCAGGGACTTCCGGTGGTTTTTTCAAGTTAAACCCCAAGGTTGACGACCTCCCTGAGAAGCTGTGGGTTGAATATAATGGAGTAAGGCTCATGCTCATGGGGACAGTGAAGAAAGGGGGGAGTGGTTGCGTGTGTCCGGAGAGTGTTTTATTGAAATCACTTCTTCAGCACCTCGTTTTGTTCAGGCAGGAGGTGGTTATAATGGATATGGAAGCGGGTATTGAGCATTTAGGGCGGGCTACAGCTCGGGCGGTTGATCATTTTATTGTTGTAGTTGAGCCCAGTATGCGAAGTATTGAGACAGCACTTAAAATAAAGGAACTGGCTAATGATATTGGCATTAAGAGCATTTGCGGCATAGCTAATAAGATACGCAGGGAATCTGACAGGGAGTTCTTTGAAAAGAAAGTGAATGGCATTCAAATGCTTGGTTATATTCCTTATGATGAAGAGGTCATTGAAGCAGATCTGTCCAGACTCTCAGTATGGGATCACGGAAAAGAGACTGTAAAAGAGGTGAGGAAGATAATTGATAAGCTGGCAAAGGAAATCTAAGTGACTAAAGTGATGTGAAGTGCCTAAATTTTGGTCTGCCTTTGGTAAGTAGATTTGTCCTATCCTTATAATTTTATTTCACTTTAGGTGCTTCAAACTTTAGTCACTTGTCATGGAGAGAATGGTGAGAATTGGTATTATTGGTGCGGGGGCGATGGGCAGTTTATTTGCTTATCTCCTCTGCCAAGCCGGGTATAGCCCCTGGTTACTGGATGAGTGTCAGGAGAAGGTAGATAAAATAAAGACAGACGGGCTGACTGTTGAGGGTGTTACAGGTGAGCATCATATTTCTTGTCTCAATATTACTTCAAGGCCGGAAGAGATTGGAATAGTTGATCTCCTCATCGTTTTTGTCAAAGCCTATGATACCGAGAAAGCAATGCAGCGGGCAGTTTCCATGATAGGTGACGGAACCTTGGTGCTAACCCTGCAGAACGGCTTGAACAATCTGGAAAAGATTACAGATATAACAGGAAAGAGCCGGGCAATAGGTGGTATTACAGCTCATGGTGCTACCCGGTTGGGCCATGCTCACATTCGACATGCCGGTATTGGTGAAACTGTCGTCGGTTCTCTGAAATGCGAAAGAACTAAAGAGATTATTAAAATCAAAGAGATATTAGACTCCTCTGGGATCCAAACCAGTATTACTGATGATGTAGAGGGAACAATATGGAGCAAGCTTATTATCAATGCTGCTATCAACCCTTTGACAGCACTTACACGTTTGAATAATGGGGAAATCATTGAGCATTCAGAATTGCTGGATATTCAGTCGAGAGTTATAGGAGAATCCTGTGCTGTCGCTAAAGCTAAAGGCGTTACCATTCATTACCATAATCCACTTGAAAAGGTTAAAGATGTTTGCAGAGCTACTGCTTTTAATAAATCTTCTATGTTGCAGGATATATTAATTGGGAAGAAGACAGAAATCGATTACATAAATGGCGCTATTCTTTCTGAAGGAAGTAGATATAACGTTCCTACTCCTTACAATGAGATCCTGACCAGGCTTGTAAAAGCATTGGAAATCCAGAGAGAACTTATACTTAACTGAGCCGTTCATTGTCCTTATTGATGATAAAAGTTTTATATGATATAATTTATGATCTCGCAAAAAATCGGATTTCCCCTCCCCTGGTGGGAGGGGATTAAGGGAAGGGGGAACATTTTGACTTTTTACGAGGTCATCATAATTCAATATCTATGAGAAAATTAGAATTTCAGGCAGTGTCTGGAGATTTTAACCGTGAGGATAATACTTTTTACTGGAAAGGGTGGTGTAGGAAAAACCAGTATTGCAGCAGCAACAGCACATAGATGTGCAGAGCTGGGACATAAAACCATGATTTTCAGTACCGATGCTGCGCACAGTTTATCTGATTCCTTTAATAAGGAGATCGGAAAGAAAAGGATAACCATTGCCCGTAATCTCTATGCCCAGGAAATTGATGTTAACGAAGAACTAAAAAGGAACTGGGGTCCTATTAAAAAATTTATTCAAAGTTTCCTGAAACACCGTGGTTTTGAAGATATAATCGCTGATGAACTTGCTGTCTTTCCAGGAATGGAAGAGGTGTTCAGCATGCTGGAGTTGAAGGAAAGGTATGTTGAAGGATTTTTTGATGTCATTATTATTGATTGTGCACCCACGGGTGAGACCTTAAGGTTACTTGCAGGGCCTGATATAGCCAAGTGGTATATGGAGAAGATTTTCAATATAGAGAGAACGGTATTCAAGGCTGTAAGACCGGTGGCTAATCGTTTCGTGGATATGCCATTGCCCGGTGACGATGTTTTTGATAATATAGAAAGTTTGTATAAAAATTTAATAGGGATGAAGGAGGTTCTCACAGATCGTGAAGTTTCTTCTATACGCATTGTACTTAATCCGGAAAAGATGGTCGTTAAGGAATCACAGAGGGCTTACACTTTTCTCAATCTTTTTGGTTATATGGTTGATCTGGTTATTGCCAACCGTTTGCTTCCCCGGGAGGTAAAAGATCCATATTATGCAGAGTGGAAGAAGATTCAAAATACCTGTATGAAAGAAGTCAAAAACTATTTTCATCCCCTGCCCGTTTTGTCTTCAAAGTTGTGGAATAGAGAGATTATTGGCCAGAAACTTCTGGCAAAAATGGCAGAAGAGATATATGGTGATGATGACCCTTCCCAAATTTATTACAAGGAAAAACCGATTGAGATAAAAAGCTTTAACGGAGGTTACTACCTGTTATTAAGGTTGCCATTTGCTGATAAAAAAGACCTGGATATGTGGACTAAAGGGGATGAACTGATCATTCAGTATAAGAATTTTAAACGCAATATTACTTTGCCCCGGGCACTTGCCTCCCTTGAATTAAAGGGGGTTGAACTTAAAAACAAGATATTGAAAGTAAAATTTGGAGGTGATCATAATGAGTGAAAAATGTGAAGCTATGGATTATTGCCCTCTTTACAAGATGTATGCCTGCCTTTCTTCCACAGAGGCAGGGAAGCACCTTCTCAACGCAAGGAAGGAGCTGCTTTTGGCGGTTAAGACTCTTATCGAGAATGAGATAGAACGGACAGAGAAGGCGGGAAAATCCAGGACAGCAAAGAAAGTTAAGATTAGCTGATTGGGGAGTCTTTACCTACAAAAGACCGTTATTAAGAAGGAAAATGTGGAGTTGTGTCTTAAGGAGATGGATCGAATGATATGTCGTAAAATACTTTTGGCAGGTTTTATAACTGCAGGTGTTTTGTTGCTCCATACGCTGTCCTTTGCGTTCAGTCTCGAAGGAAAGGTAAAGGAGTATAGTCTTGATAATGGTATGAAGATTTTGATTTTGGAAAGGCACTTTGCACCTGTCGTTTCCATGTATATCAGGTTTAAGGTTGGTTCGGTAGATGAACCCGGAGGTGAGACAGGAACCTCTCATTTGCTTGAGCATATGTTATTTAAAGGTACTGAGACGTTAGGAACGAAGGACTACCAGGAAGAGAAGAAGCTGCTTGAAGAGATAGATAATTTGGCTGGAAAGATTGATGCCGAGATGAAAAAAGGGGAGCAGGCTGATAGCGACAGGGTTGAAGAGTGGAAGGGGAAATTAAAAATATTACAGAAGGAGCATAAGAAGTGGGTAGTGAAAGATGAGATTGATGCTCTCTATTCTCAAAATGGAGCAGAAGGTATGAATGCCTCTACCGGATATGATGTTACTACTTATAAGGTAAGTGTTCCTGCTAATAGAATGGAGTTATGGGCACGCATTGAATCAGACAGGATGTCAAATCCGGTCTTCAGGGAGTTTTACTCGGAGAGGGAGGTTGTAAGAGAAGAGAGAAGACAGAGGGAGGAGACCCAGTCGGACGGAAAGCTGATGGAAAACTTTCTTGCGACTGCCTTTGTAGCACATCCATATGGCAGGCCTATTATTGGCTGGGACTCCGATATCAAGTATTTGGAAAAGAAAAAAGTAAAAAAAATCTTTCATAACTATTATTGTCCCAACAACGCGGTAATGGCAGTGGTGGGGGATGTCAATCCTGATGAGGTGATGAACACAATTGAGAAATCTTTTGGCAAAATACCGCCTCAAGAGATTATATCAGTTCCTATAAGTGAAGAACCCGAGCAATCGGGAGAGAGAAGAGTTGAAGTGGAGTTTGATGCTAACCAGAAATTAATTATAGGATACCATAAACCTGCTCTGCCCCATTTTGGTGATTATGTTTTTGATGTGATTGATATCTTATTATCTGGAGGAAGAACTTCTAGATTGTATAAGGTGTTAGTGGAGGAAAAGAAGATTGCGGTAAGTGTAAGTACTGCAAATGGGCTGCCTGGCAGTAGATATTCTAACCTGTTTGCCATCTTTGCAACGCCGAGAAGTCCTCATACCTGTGATGAGTTAGAGGAGGAGATTTATAAGCAGATTGATAAGCTGAAGGAAGAAGCTGTAACTCCCCATGAATTTACTAAGGTCAAGAATCGGTTAGAAGCTGGTTTTATTCGA
The DNA here is from genome assembly GCA_964580455.1 of uncultured Thermodesulfobacteriota bacterium. GTDB lineage: Bacteria > Desulfobacterota > WTBG01 > WTBG01 > WTBG01 > CAZOKO01. The sequence continues at coordinate 4,858 of CAZOKO010000078.1, forward strand.
TCGCTCAATTCAAATGCCGGGCTTGCAGGCAGGCTTTCCTATTATCAGACTGTTGCAGGTGATTGGAGGTACATAGAAGAACATCTCCAAATAATTGAGAAAGTTACCCCGGAAGATATTATGGAGGTGGCAAAGAAATACCTCATAAAGAGAAACAGGACCTTTGCGAAAATAGTCAAGAAAGAAGGGGAGTTATAAGTAAGACAGGAAGCGTGTGGAGTAGAGAAATGAGGGATAATATGTATAACGGATTCAAATGGGCAGTGTTTTTGGTGTTCTTTTTCATGTTGATTTCCTGCAAACCATCCTTGTTGAAATCACCTGAAGAACTGGTTTTTAAGACTTTGAAATTTAATTTTCCACAGGCAGAACACGTTACCTTGGGAAATGGAATGGTAGTGTATCTGCTGGAAGATCATGAGCTTCCTCTTTTCAGTCTCATTGCATTGATAAGAACTGGCTCCATCTATGAACCGGATGATAAATTGGGACTGGCGGAATTAACAGGTGAGGTGATGAGGACAGGTGGAACTAAATTCATGTCTGGAGATGAGATTAATGAAAAACTGGAATTTATAGCAGGTTCAGTAGAAACGAGTATCGGTAGTGAATATGGCAGTGCATCACTTTCAGTTTTAAAAAAGGATATGGATCTGGGCCTTAAGATTTTTGCTGATGTGTTAATGTTTCCTTCCTTTGCTCAGGATAAGTTTGATTTAGCCAGGAAGAAAAAAGAAGAAAGTATAAGACGCAGGAATGATAATCCTCAAAGCATTGCTTTCCGCGAATATAGAAAGGTGGTCTTTAATAAGAATCCACGAGGACGAATATCAACTGTAGAGACTATTGCCAATTTGAAGAGAAAAGACCTGGTGGCATTCCACAAAAAATATTTTCATCCCAATAACATTATCCTGGGGGTTTCTGGAGATTTTAAACGGGATGAAATTATTGCCAGGATAGACGAGCTGTTTAAAGGGTGGCTTCCGGAAGAGATAACCTTCCCTCTTGTAATGTCTCCAGAAGATATAAAAGGTAAAAGCGTGAACTACGCATATAAGGATTTACCCCAATCTACTATTGTAATGGGACACTTGGCGATGAGTAAAGCTCATCCTGACTATTATTCCTTTAAGATTTTAAACTTTATTCTAGGTGGAGGAGGGTTTAATTCCCGATTGATGTCAGAGATTCGGTCTAATAGAGGCTTAGCCTATAGTGTGGGAAGTTTTTATAGAGCCGAAGTTGATTATGGCCTCTTTGGAGCGTACTGCTTTACTAAGTCGGGTTCAACAGTAGAGTGTATCAATGCAATTTCTGAGATGATAGGCAAAGTGAAACAAAAAGGTATCTCCCTGCAGGAACTGGAGTGGGCAAAAAGTAGCATCATCAATAATTTCATTTTTGAATTTACTTCTCCAGCACAGATTGTAAGCAGGAGGGTTGCTATTTCGTATGATAAATTACCTAAAGAGTTCCTGGAAACCTACCGAGAAAGAATAGCAAAGGTTACTGTGGATGATGTAAACAAAGTAGCAGAAAGGTATCTGCATCCTGATCATGCAGTTCTGATGGTAGTGGGAAACAGTGATGATTTTGAAGGTTCCCTTAATCAATTCGGCAATGTTAATGTTATTCCTCTTGAAAAAACCTTTTAATCACAGTAACTTATTGAATAATATAGATTTTACGTTGTATAATGGACAGATATGTGTTAACATACATAAGAAAAGTAATTAATTTACTTCGCTGCAACCCTGAAACTAAAGGGGAATCTAATTGTCATTGCGAGCCCGAAGGGCAGGGCAATCTCATTCTTTAAATGATTGTAACCAAAAAGATTATCATTTAGATATGCTGAAAAGATTACGAGACGTTTTAATTATGAAAAAAATACATGCCAGCTACTTCTTAATTCTTCTGTTTCAAATCACTTCCTGTGCAGTTTTGCAAAAACCTGTGTTAGAGCCGGTTTCGCTAACTATTTCTGATCCTGGTAAAGAAAAGAGGATAGTGGAAGCGAATCCTTCACTATATTATAACTACCTTATGGCCCAGATCTACAAGTTTGAGGGAGATATTGAAGGTGCGATTAAATACTACAGGCAGGCAGTCTCCTTTGATCCTGATTCAACCCTGCTTATGTTTGATTTAGCTAACCTTTATGTGCGGGCAGGAAGGTTGGATGAGGCCAAGCAGATGTGTCAGGAAATCATAAAGATAGATTCCGGTCATTCCCATGCCCATCTTCTCCTGGCGGGTATTTATTCAGGTTTAAATAATAAAGAGGCAGCAATTGAAGAATATAAAACCATTATTCAACTAAAGCCGGAGTATGATGAAGTATATATTTCCCTCAATGTTTTGTATAGTGAATTAAAAGAGTATGAAAAAGCGAAAGAAAACTTGAGAGAGTATTCCAAACTAAGACCAGATTCTCCACTCCCTTACGTATATATGGGGAGGCTCTATTACCAGGAAGAGAATTACAGTAAGGCTGAAAAGAGTTATTTAAAAGCGCTTAAGATTGATCCTGAACATGAGTCCTCTTTAATGGACCTGGCTGTACTCTATGAGCAGCAGGAAAATCCTGAGAAAGCTATGGAAATCTACGAGAGGATTTTAACTTTCTATCCCAGGCACGTAGGAGCACAGGGCCACCTGGGTCGACTTTACATTCAGCAGGACAAACTGGATGAAGCCCTCAATCAGTATAAACAGCTGGAGAAGCTGGTAGCAAACAGTAATCAGATAAGATTGAGGATGGGTCTCATTTTTATGGAACAGAAGAAGTATGATGATGCATTGACGGAATTCAACATGATATTAACCAGTAGCCCTGATAACGATAAGGCAAGATACTATTTGGCTCTGGTTTACGAGGGGAAAGGGGAGTCGGATAAGTGTCTTAAAGAACTTGAAAAGATTGAGTTGGATTCTGATGTGTTTACTGAAGCTAGAATACACATGGCTTACGTTTATGAAGAACAGGGTAATGTGGACGCAGCCATAGAGATTGTTCAGGGTGCACTGAGAGAGAAAAGTGATGAGATTGTTCTGTACAGGTTTTTAGCTTCTCTCCTGGAAAAGGCAAAGCGGTATGAGGAGGGAATAGCAGTTTTGCAAGAGGCATTGGGGATAAATCAAGAAAGTGAGGATGTTTACTTTTTACTGGGTGTGCTATATGAGAAGGCAGTTAAGTTTGAAGATAGTATCAAGTCGATGGAAAAAGTATTGCAGATAAATCCTGAAAATGCTGATGCCCTCAACTATATCGGTTATACCTATGCTGATCAGGGAATCAAACTAGATGAAGCCGAAAAAATGATTAAGAAAGCCTTGGAACTTAAACCCGAGGATGGTTATATTATTGACAGCCTGGGCTGGGTGTATTTTAAGAAGGGTGAATATAAAAAGGCCATTAAGCATTTGGAGAAAGCGGCGGAATGTGCCTCAGAAGATGGTATTATTAAAGAGCATTTAGGCGATGCCTATTTAAAAAGCAATCTTAATAATAAGGCATTGGATATGTATGAAAAAGCCCTGAAATTAGAACCGGAAAAAGTTGAGTTGAAGAAAAAGATTGAAGACCTTCGAGACAGTGAAGGTAAGTAGCACTGATCTTAGCGCCCTTTGGAAGTTCAGGAAGCTGGATGTTAAAGAATTGATACTGGATCTTAGATACTGGATGGATTAATCCTTTTTGCTTTTTATCCAGCATCAAGTTACCAGTATCCAGTATCGTTTGAATTATACATCAAATTCTATAGTTACTAGTTCATTTGGCAAAAAGAAAATCCCCAGGCAATTTCATTCAATACCTACGGAGTTTCCTCTCTCAAGTGAAGCCATTTCTAATTCAGGCATCTTTTTTTTGCTGTTTTCTTTTTACTCTTCCTTACTGTACTCACCTTAAAAAACCAGCCCCAATAAGTGTTTATCGAGCCTGTTCCCCTCAACAGATTTTATCGATGATCAGGGAAGAAGGTATTCCTTCAGGTCTGAAAGGGATAGCCAGGCTTAAGGTGGAGTCACCGGATGAAAAGTTTTCCGTAAAGGAGCTTGTTGTTGCAAAAAGGCCTGACTGTTTAAGATTAGAAACCTTAAGCCCTCTGGGACATCCAGAATTTTTTGCGGTTACTGATGGAAAGGAGCTCTTTCTTTTTTCTCCCTCCGAAAATAAGTTTTACCATGGCATGGCTTCGCCTGAAAACATATCTGTATTCATTCCTCTCAATCTCAAGTTGGAAGAAATAGTATCCATTCTGTTGGGAAAAGTTTCTCTCATTGATTATGATACTGATCAGGCAGAGTGTCAGGTGGAAGGTGAGTTTTATGTATTGAGATTATTTACCAAAGATGGAAGGCTTAAACAGGTGCTTAAGATCAGTCTTCCTGGTCAGAAGGTAGTAGAAAGTGAAACCTATGAGGGAGAAGAGGGGTTGATCCTTACTGTTAAGTATGGACACTATGAAAGTATGGAGGGGGAGCTCTTTCCCAAAGACATTAGTATTTCAATGCCCCACGATAAGACAAAGGTGAATGTGAGGTATAAGAAAATAGAATTCTTCTCGGAGATCAATTCTGCTGAATTTAGATTGATACCACCACAAGGGGTAGAAGTGGTAATCTTGGAGTGAGCTTTTTTTTAGCCCGTTAGAAAGAAAACCCCACCATTATTTATGGCGGGGTTTATTCTATTAAATGAATTACACTCCCTCTCCCCTTAATCCCCTCCCGCCAGGGGAGGGGAAAAGAGATTTTTTGCAAAACCGTTATTTTTGATCCTTAAAAAAATGTTTGAAAAGGTCAATCGGTATAGGGAAAAGCGTAGTCGAATTTTTCTCTGTAGCTATTTCAGCAAGGGTTTGTAGATAGCGTAATTGCAAAGCAGTAGGATCTTTTGAGATAACAGCGGCTGCCTCTGCAAGTTTAGCAGATGCCTGAAATTCTCCTTCAGCGTGGATTACCTTTGCTCTCCTTTCCCTCTCTGCCTCTGCCTGTTTTGCCATCGCCCTCTGCATCTCGGGTGGTAAATCGATATGTTTTATTTCTACCTTGGAGACCTTGATTCCCCAGGGATCAGTATCCTTATCCAGTATTTCTTGTAGATGAACGCTTATCTTATCTCTTTCTGACAGCAGTTCATCCAGCTCTGCCTGCCCGCATACACTCCTTAAAGTAGTTTGTGCTAGTTGCGAAGTAGCATAGGCATAATTTTCTACTTCCACTACTGCGTTATTTGGCTCCATAATGCGGTAATAGACTACAGCATTAACTTTAATAGATACGTTGTCTCTGGTAATAACGTCCTGTGGTGGAATATCCAGAGTTATCAGCCTTAAACTAACTCTTTGCATTTTATCGATTAAAGGAATGAGAAGGATGATGCCGGGCCCTTTTGAAGCAATGAGTCTTCCCAGACGAAAGATAACCCCTCTTTCATATTCATTCAAAATCTTGATAACCTGTGATAAGACAAAAAAGATGATTAAAGCAGCAATTAAATAGGGTGTCATTGTTTCCTCCTTTCAGAGATGTTAAGGTTTTTTACACTTTTTTAACTTTTATTTCAATATCTTTTACTTCTATTACTTTTACTTTAGTTCCCTCAGGAATTACTTCATCACCTACTGCATCCCAGTATTCACCGTGTACGAACACTTTTCCCTGAGGATCAATCTTTGATTTAACTATACCTTTTTCACCCACTAAGCCTTCTCTGCCGGTGGTGGGTTTTCTTCTGTGTGCTTTAATGGCAAGATAGACTACCAGGATAAAGCAGGCTGAGGTTGTGGTGACTACAGGGATAATTACATCAAAGGATACCCTTAAAAATGGTACCGGCGAATCGAACAACATGAGAGAGCCCAGGGTCAGAGATATAATGCCCCCGACGGAAAGCATGCCAAAGCTTGTTACCTTGATTTCCAGTATAAAAAGAACAAGAGCCATAATGATGAGCAGTATCCCGGCGTAATTAATTGGTAAGGTTTGGAAGGAGAAGAAAGCAAGAATTAGACTGATTCCACCGATTACCCCGGGGAAGATAGCTCCTGGATTAGAAAGTTCAAAATAGATACCCAGAAGACCAACCATCATAAGAATGTAGGCGATATTGGGATTGCTTAAGGTGTCGAGGATTCTTTCCCTGGTGCCCATTTCTATATGGTTAAAAGCAATGTTTTTAGTTACCAGTTTTTTAACGCCTGCTGCGGTTTTGATCTCTCGGCCATCAATCTGAGTAAGGAGGTCATTTAAGTCTGATGCAATCAGGTCGATGACGTTTATCTTCAAAGCCTCTTTTTCAGTTATGGAAACACTTTCTCTCACCGCTTTTATTGCCCATTCCTTATTCCTGTTCCTTTTAGTGGCAATGCTTTCAACATAGGCAGCGGCATCGTTTTCAACCTTGGCAGCCATCTCGTCATCCATCTTCCCCCCGCCCAGTGCTACGGGATGGGCAGCACCGATATTGGTACCGGGAGCCATAGCGGCGATATCAGCCGCCAGCGTGATGATGGCACCTGCAGAGGCAGCTCTTGCACCACCAGGGCCAACATAAACAATAATGGGAATATCTGCACTCATCATCTCTTTGATAATGGAGCGCATGGATAAATCCAATCCACCGGGAGTATCCATTTGGATAATTAGACACTCTGCCCTCTCGGATACAGAGCGCTTAATTGCCTTGGTGATAAATCCGGTAACTACGGGGTTTATAACACCGTCAATTATTATAACATCAGCATGTTTAGATTGAGAGGATGCATAACATGGAAGTAACAGAGAGTATATAAAAAAGAAGAAAACTATTTTTGTTCTCATGTCATATCAAGTCCTTTGCATAATGTGCTTTTTACATAAAATATCTTATAATATCAACTTAATCAAGAAAAAAATCGAGTTAGAAATAAAATCTTGACTTATTACATACTGTAAGTTAAATAATATACAAGAAAAAAAGTAGTGATTAACCGCGGAGATTGTAGAATACACGGAGAAAAAACATAGAAGATAATTGGGTTTTAATTATTATAGATTCACAATCTATAATACATAAAAGTGTGATTGATAATCCAACCCGGCAATAATTATTTTATAAACTCAGTGTTCTCTGTGGTGTGATTTTTATTATTCAAAGGGTGCCGAGGTAGCTCAGTCGGTAGAGCAGAGGACTGAAAATCCTCGTGTCCCCAGTTCGATTCTGGGCCTCGGCACCATAAATATCAGAGGGTTAGAGCATCTGGCCAATAGCTTTAACCTCTTTTATTATGCTAATTGTGCCCATTGTAACCGTCTCTGTGTCTTTGTCAATCAGTCCAATTAGTGGACTTTCGGGTTCTTGATATTCGGGATTAGGAATACGGGTAACGAGCTCTGGTAAGTCAGTTGGATTAAGGATGGGGGGTATGGGGGTTCACCTTCTCTTTTTCCACTTGCATTTCTAAATGAATATGATATGAAACTCCTGATAGCATCTTAACATAGAGAGACGATGGCCTTATGGGATTCTCCTCCTTTCTGGTTATCGTCTCTCTCTTTTTTTTAGCCTGCCTCTTAATTCTTTCTCATACTTCTTCAATACAATGTCAATCCCTTTATAGGATGCTTTTGGAACCCTGGTTATCGCTGACAACCTATTGCCTTGCCAATTGTTCTATATCCAAGTAAATAGTACTGAGTACTTTCTTCATTTTGCCTCCTAAATGCTCTTCTCTCCTGAGTAAACCTCATTTAAAACATACATCATTTATACCACAGAACAGCCTATGATAAAAGGATAAGATAAAATGAGGAGGGTGTATTGACAAAACATCTGATTCATGGTTTGATAAAATACTAACAGAATGCGAACTTCAGGTGTTCTTATGAAATAACAATACCAGACATAGCCCCACTTTTTCTTAGTTCTTTGAGAAGTGGGGTTTAATTTTTTAAGAAAAGGGGAGCAATAATGAAAAAGATAATAATTTTGGCAAGTATATTTATGATTATTTGTGTGAGTGAAGGATTTGCATTGGTTGTTACCAATAAATGCGAAACTTGTTCATACATTGATTTAGATCTTAACGGTTATAGTGACGAGGATACTTATGAATACTACGACGGGCATCTAGGAGGTTATGATACTTCTTTAACCTGGCCAGTCTCAGCAGGAGAGTATGATTTTCATGGCCTGTGTGAATCAGGGGAATCAAAAGGGTTTGTCTGGATAGATTCATTAACTCTCACAGGTTCTCTATTGGAAGACCAGCATAACCTTTACTGCCCTTCACAAACCACTACTACAACCTCGACTCCCATTACTACAACTACAGCCAGAACCTTCCCTTGCCCTTCAGAGGCACTCTATGGAGAGGATTCAAAAGGAGCAGAACTCCTGAGATGTTTACGTGATAGTGTTCTGAGCAAGACTCCTGAAGGTCAGGAATTAATCAGACAATACTACTTATGGAGTCTTGTAATAGTAAAAGCAATGGAAGAAGATGAAGAGTTTAAAGAATATGTTAAGGTGATGAGCGACAATTAGAATTCCCGCCTGACGACAATTAAAATTCCCGATTTTG
>CAZOKO010000079.1:0-13046 GCA_964580455.1 uncultured Thermodesulfobacteriota bacterium
CTGTATGCTCAAAGAGATATAAAATCACCCACACTCCTACACGATGACCCAAAATAAATTTGCAACATTAGAAGTTTACGCTGGTCATCCCTTCGATGAAGAAGATTGGGATTTAGGGTTTAAAGAAACACACACCTTTCAAAATGTTATGGAAAATCCCATGGGAACACTCACCTATATGTCCCTTTACAATACCACAGGGGAACAAACCTATTTCAACCAGGAAGAAGGGCATACTCCCACCTTTGAATTCAGAGGAATCTGCTGGATGATGAGTCCGCACAACCCCAATTTAACCCAGTATGAGAAAGATGTCTGTTTCTATCTTAATCAGGCATTTTCTATGTATCATGGCATGCGAGATGATTTTATCGCCAATCTATTTATTATGACAGAGGAATTTAATAACTCACCTACTGATAGTGCTGCCTTTGGGTTGGGGAAGAGAGTTGTGCCCCCATATGACTACGGAACATCCAATATGATGGCTGCCAAATATAATCCTAAAAAGAAGGGACTAACTAAAGACCAAAAGATTGAATTGCTTGAGAAATTGAGAATACCTCTTTAGATTATTTTCAAAGAACAAAGCAAATAAAAAACGCCAGCCTGGTCTGCTTGACCAAACTGGCGTTTTTCACCATCCCACATTATTTTTCCTCTTCCTTTCTCCAATCTTCATAAACATAATCCAGCAACTCCCACTTATCCTCAGGATCTATCGTGATCAACTTAACACCACCCACAAAATTAAACTCAGGATTCTCTCTGAGCTCTTTGATCCACATCAGAGTACCCATAACACTAATTTCCTTCTTATTTGCAGGGATAACTATTTCAAATTGTAGAATTGAACCAATTTTTATTTCTTCCTGCATGTATATTTCAATACCCACACCTTCACGGCTGACATCAACAACACAACAATCTCTCCACTCCTCTTTTCCTTCTTCCAAATACCGAGCACTAAATTGTGAGGGGAAACGTTTGTATTTTCTTTTATCCTCCATAAGACTCATTAGTCTCCTACTGTTAGTTAGTTTTCTTGCTTTTTTCACGCTACCTATAACATATAATTACCTGTAGGTAAAGCATGAAAAGGCAAGGATTAAAATGTTTTAATACTCCAAATCATCTATATTTCAAATATTATCGGCATAGGGCCATGAGATATTTAGTGATTTATCTTAACAAACTTAAGTTTGAATTAAGTTCTACTTCTATTTGATTTTTGACGTTGATTATTATAAGGTAGGCAACGCGTCTGCTCAAAATTCAATGGACTTTTGAGCAGACAATGAAAAGTCCAGTGATGACAGCAGAGAAGTCTAATAAGAAAGTTGAATTACCATGATAGAACAAACCATTACAACACTAAATAATTTTCCTAATGAAACAATCTACCTTTTTCTTTTCGTTATCGCATTTATCGAATATATACTCCCCCCAATTCCCGGTGATACAATAATGGTCTTTGGGGCTTATCTGATTGGGATAGGCAAACTGGATTTATTAACCGTTTATGTTTTAGTCACTCTGGGGAGCATGGGTGGATTCCTTGTATTATTCTTTGGGGGAAAGCATTATGGCAGAGAGTTTTTCATGAAGAAGAACTATCGCCTTTTCTCCAGGAAAATGATCCTGAAAACAGAAAAATGGTTTCAACGCTACGGAGTTGGACTAATTGCAGCTAACCGTTTTTTATCTGGAGCCCGTTCAGCAATTTCACTTATTGCAGGCATATCTAATATGAAGGTCTTTGCTACAGCACTGGCTGCACTTTTCAGCAGTATGATATGGAATGCTATTTTAATCTCTGCTGGTTACTTTTTAGGGAAAAACTGGCATGCTGTTATGATCATTATTAAAAGATATAATCAATTTGTAATTATAGTAATCATTTTGTCTCTCTTGTTCTATTTTTGGAAGATTAAGAAAAATAGAAACACTGCATAGTCTCAAACTGTTGAGACAGTGAAAACGATACAGAAAAGATACATCAATTTCCGAGAGGCAAACGGGAAGAGGCATTTAAATCAAGTGAAGAGGTAATGCCCTTTTCAAGGTAATAATTACCAACTGCAGCAATCATGGCAGCATTGTCAGTACAAAGATATGTGGAAGGGATAAAGACCTCTATGTCTTCTTTTTTTGATTGAATTGCCATTTTCTCTCTTAAACGGCTGTTGGCTGCGACACCACCAGCCAAGACAGCTTTATCCACTTTACATCTCTTGGTAGCTTGAACAACTTTAGTTACCAGCACATCAACTACTGCCTCTTGAAAGCTCGCCACTATATTTTTTGCATGACCATTATTTAGCTCACCATCCTGACGCTTTACATAGTGCAAGACTGCTGTTTTAATACCGCTAAAGCTAAAATCAAATGAATCTTTGGCAATAAGGGCACGCGGGAATTTAATGGCAGCAGCATTACCCTCTTTAGCCATCCTGTCAATAATCCCTCCACCCGGGTATCCCAAACCAAGAAGTTTTGCCACTTTATCAAAAGCCTCCCCTGCTGCGTCATCTCTTGTCTGCCCCAAAAAATCATAATCTCCCATAGCCCTGACATGATAGAGATTGGTGTGACCTCCTGAAACAACCAGTCCAACGAAAGGAAATTTAAGATCTGTTTCTTCCAGGAAAATGGTATTTAGATGACCTTCGAGATGATTGATTCCAATAAGAGGAAGGTTTTTTACATAGGCAATTGACTTGGCTATTGAAATCCCGACAAGAAGAGACCCCACTAATCCTGGACCTTTAGTTACTGCAATTCCTTCAATTTCATCCAGGGTTAGTTTTGCCCTTTCTAAAGCTTCTTTGATTACCGGAACGACAGCTTCTACATGCATACGGGAAGCAATCTCCGGAACAACACCACCATACTTTTTGTGAAAAGCGACCTGGGATGAAACGACATTAGACAGGATTATTTTTCCATCTTTTACTACTGACGCCGCTGTTTCATCGCAGGAAGATTCAATACCTAAGACGATCATTCTCTAGCAATGCCTCATACTTACTTACTTTTCTCATGAGCCTTTTAAAAACGATTCTTTACATTTACCACAAAACTTCGTTTAAACAAAATGATTATTTTGAAGTTCAAAGTAAAATGTCATTGCGGGGAGGCCAAAGACCGATGAAGCAATCTTTTGAAAATGGCTCGGGACAGACTCAGCAATCCCATGAAATTGTTTCGCTATCGCTCGCAATGACAGGCTATTGAATGTCAACTTATTTAATCGTTCACCAAAGATTAATTTTTTTATTATATATGCTCTTGACAAAATTGAATGGAATTGTTATAAATAGACATAGCTAATTAGCTAATTGTATATTACATCAACTGTGAGAGATATATGAGAGAATTAGTTAAGGTATTTAAAGCACTGGCAGACAAAAACCGTCTTAGGATTTTAAAGATGCTCCAGTACAAGAAGATGTGTGTGTGTGAATTGTCTGCAGCCCTGGGTATTACACGTCCCAGTGTTTCCAGACATCTCAGCTTAATGAAAGATGCTGGATTAGTGAGTGATGAAAGAAATGGTCCCTGGATTGATTACAGCCTCTGTGAGGAAAAGATAAATCACTATGCCCCTGTTATTAAATCTCACTTAAAAGGATGGATCAATAATGATTCTAAAGTTAAAGAAGACCTTACAAAAATAAAGTCCCTGAACAGGGAAAATTTATGCAGTAAGGTTTAATTTTTTTAAGATATAATTAGCAATTTAACTAAATTGCTCTTTTGATTGATTAAATAGTTTCACTATCCCATATCAAACATAAAACCCATCAGGGGTTAATCGAAATGAAGGAAGAATGGAAAAAGTTCGCATGGCTAATCGGAATATTTGTGGTTGCTTATCTTTTACCCCTAGGGAGCCCCAAGGTTAAGGAGGCAATTTATGAGGCATTCCGGCTGCTCCAGTGGTATGCTCGGGAGCACACGCTCGCCTGTGTAGTGCCTGCCCTTTTTATTGCAGGAGCAATTACTACTTTTCTCTCCCAGGCATCCGTGATGCGATATCTTGGCCCTAAGGCAAATAAAATGTTGGCTTATAGCGTTGCCTCAGTTTCGGGATGTGTGCTGGCAGTATGTTCATGCAGTGTACTTCCCATGTTTGCAGGGATATATAGTCTGGGGGCAGGTTTGGGACCAGCCACCGCATTTCTCTATTCAGGTCCAGCTATTAACATCCTTGCTATATTTTTAAGTGCCCGGGTGCTTGGTTTTGATATTGGTGTAGCCCGCGCTGTGGGAGCCATTGTCTTTGCTGTTGTTATAGGTCTTCTCATGGCAGGAGTTTTTAGAAAAGAAGAAAAGAGAAAAGCTGAAGCAGCCCTTCACATGCCTGAACCAGAGAAAGATGGGCGACCTTTATGGAAAACATCCCTTTACTTCTTCTGTATGATCTTATTTTTAGTCTTTAGTGACTGGTATAACCCCGGCGTTGCCAAGGTAACACTTCAAGATGGTACAGAAATGAAAGTACATGTGCGCTATGAAACAAAAGATGCAGTAACCCTGCAGATGTATGATGAAGGGGGAGAAACCACTCAAGAAACAAAAACCTACGATCGTTCAGAGATTAAGGCTCTCGAGCCGGTACCCAGCCTCACCCTGGCTATCCATAATATCCGCTGGTATCTGGCAGGAATAATGTTCCTCGCAATTTTAGCAATGGTGTCTTCATGGTTTTCGCGTGAGGAGGTTGGCCAATGGATGGCGGCAACTTGGGATTTTACCAAGCTCCTGGTTCCGCTTCTCTATGGTGGGGTATTTATTGTAGGATTTATTTCCGTGTTTATTCCGGAGAAGCAGGTAGCCTTGCTGGTTGGAAATAACAGCCTGTTTTCAAATGGTTTTGCCTCGGTAATAGGTGCCTTTTTCTATTTTGCTACCCTGACCGAGGTTCCCATTACTGAAATGCTTATGAAGCTGGGTATGGTGAAGGGTCCAGCCCTTGCTCTGCTTTTAGCGGGTCCAACCCTTTCGCTTCCTAATATGCTCGTTATCAGTAACATCATGGGTATTAAAAAAACTTTGTTGTTTATCTTTCTGGTGGTGGTAATGGCAACTATTACCGGAATTATTTTTGGATATATTGTTTCATGAGCATAGCATAATTGGGCTAGATGAACGGGGGGTGAGAATACTATGAGGTAATGAATGGAACGTTACAAAAGATCAAATAAAAATATTTGCAATAATTAAAAACCGTTCGATAACAGGAGGAAATCATGAGACTGCTAGCCGAATTTTTCCCAGAGTTTGCCGAGATGTTAGATAAAATTGACGATCTTTACAAAGAGAAGCGCACCATTGATGAGAAGTCTTATCAGTTTATCTGTTTTGCCCTTTCCATCAAGGCTCGTTCTAAACCATGTGTCTTAAAGCATTTCAAAGGAGCTCTTGAAGCTGGAGCAACTGTAAAGGAATTAGCCTATATCCTTGCACTGGTTATGCGGGAAGCAGCAGGAGCTGATGACTGCTGGACACACGATGTTCTGGGTGAATGGAAAGAAATACTCGCAGGAAACATTTCATGCGAATGTGAGAAGTAAGCGGTGCATGCAAGTATTGAAAAATACTTTTCTGCGAAAATCTGCGCCCTAATTTAATTCATAAGGAGTGGGGGAAAATGAAAATTGAAATTTTAGGAACAGGTTGCCCTAAGTGCAAGAAACTTTTTCTAAACACAGAAGAGGCTGTTAAGGATTTAACAATTGAAGCTGAAATAGTAAAAGTGGAAGATATTCAAGAAATTATAAATGCAGGAGTGATGATGACGCCCGCTTTTGCTGTAGACGGCGAGGTAAAGTCGGCAGGGAAAGTTCTCAGTGTTGATGAAATAAAGAAAATCCTTGTTTAAAATAGAAGAAGGGAGAAAACTATGAAGGATAAAATCAAAGTTATAATCTTGTCTTTGCTCATTTTCAGTTTTTTCTTTATAAGTGCAGTCATTGCAAAAGCAGGGGAAACCGGGGCAGCATCCCAAAAGGAAGGATCAGGGAAAGTTGTTGCATTCTATTTCCACGGGAATTATCGCTGTAGCAACTGTAAAAAGATAGAACAATATTCTTGTGAGGCTATAGAAAAATATTTTAAAGAACAACTAAAGACTAAAAAGTTGGTTTTCAATATCATCAATACTGACTTCCCTGAAAATAAACATTTTGTAGAAGATTACCAGCTCTATACCAGGTCTCTCGTTATTGCAGAGTTCAAGGATGGGAAACAGGTCAAGTGGAAAGATCTTACTAAGGTGTGGGATTACCTGAATGACAGGGATAAATTTTATGAATATGTTCAATCAGAAATCCAACAATATCTGGAGAACATCTAGTGGAAGGAATTATCTTCTCTCTTTTATCTGCTCTGTGGCTGGGCATTTTGACATCGATTAGCCCCTGTCCCCTGGCCTCAAATATTGCTGCAGTTTCTTACATTTTAAAGAGGGTAGACCACACCTCATATGTCTTGACCTCAGGGATACTTTATACCCTAGGAAGAGTAATTGGCTACACCGGGCTGGGGATTTTGATCACCACCTCGCTTTTAAGCATTCCCCAGACCTCTTATTTTCTCCAGAACTATATGAATAAGATCCTTGGTCCTATCCTGATTATTGCAGGGTTTTTCCTTCTGGGAATATTTCAATTCACTTTTCCAGGATTCTCCTCTTCAGATAAATTAGTAAGTCGATTTAAAAATCTTGGTGCGTTAGGTAATGTCCCTTTGGGTATACTCTTTGCCCTCTCTTTCTGTCCTATTTCTGCAGCACTCTTCTTTGGGAGTTTAATCCCACTAGCCTTAAAAAACAGTTCAAGTATCATTTTGCCGGCTATATACGGAATTGGAACAGGTCTTCCCGTTCTGGCGTTTGCTATTTTAATCGCCATGGGGATTAAGAATATAGGGAAGGTATTTAAAAGGGTTACCCTGTTTGAACATTGGGCAAGAAGGGTAATTGGTATAATTTTTATTCTGGTGGGGATTTACTATATCTTAGCTCACATATTTTACTGGATTTGATATTGATTATCTATTATTAGTAGGGGGAATTTTACAAACTTAATATTTATATCTAAGGAGATGAGAAAATGAAGATTACAGTACTAGGGGTTGTTCCCCCGTGTCCACGATGTCAACGGATTTATGATTTGGCGGTAGAGGTTGCAAATGAGTTGGGAATAGAGGTGGAGATGAAAAAGATTGCCTACGATTCAGAAGAGGCCCAAAGATATGGAAAAGTGGGAACGTCTCATGATATTGCAGAGTGGGCCAATATGGAGATGGACTGGAGTAAAATCAGGGAGATTGTTTCAGAGGATTGGTCTAAGGAACTGGATGATTTTATGATGCCATGCGCAAAGAAAGCAGAGGAGGAGGGGTGGCTGATGACCCCGGTTCTTCTAATTGATGGCAAAGTGGCATTTATGGGTTATGTTCCAAACAAAGAGGCTATCAAAACAGCCATTCAAACTGCGAAAAGCTAGGGGAATTAGAAGCTAAACTTTTATGGGAGCACAATGAGTAAATTTTTCCGTGAAGGAGAAGTTATTTCTGTTGAAGGGGACAAATGTGAAATCCAGCTCTCACTCAGTGGATTTTGCTCTGGTGAGCATAAATGTGCTATCACTGCCTTTACCGAAGGTATGCCGCCAGATAGGAATAGGATTAGAGCCAGGAACAGTATTGGCGCACGGGTGGGTGAGAAAGTTATGATTGAAGTTCTTTCACCAGGATTTTACAAATCACTATTTTTTGTGTTTCTCCTCCCCCTGATAGCTATCTTTTTAGGGTGTGCACTTGGTATTAAAGCTGCTGTCTGGATGGACATGCCTCAAAGATCCAATCTTTACACAGGCATTTGTGGAGTGTTTTTTTTCTGTCTGTCTCTTTTTGTGAGTAGATTCGTTAATCAAAGAGTATCCCCTCGGTATATTCTTTACAGTAGGATGGATGAATCATCAAACTGTGAAAATTGTTCGCTTATGCTCAAGCAATAAAATTTTTCTAGAGCAGATTAGATTAATAATAACAAGTTAATTAGAGGTAAGGCAAATGGCAAAAAAACCAACCTGTGCAAAATTGGAACAGAAGGTTAGCAAGTTAGAAAATAGCAGTTTTAATCGTGATTGCATGGAGCACTGTCAGGTATTTAATTCAGCTATTCCTTTTTGTATTATTGATAAAAACTATAACCTGATACGGGTTAACGATTCATTTAGTAATCGTTTTCTCGTTAAAAAAACAGAGGTGATTGGCAGAAAATGCTACGATGTATGGCAAGGTCCAGTTTGTAACACGCCAGACTGCCCACTAGTGAAAATATTAAATGGCAATATTTTTAGTGAACACGAAATTGAAAAAATACTCAGCAATGGCGAAAAGGTTTCTTGTCTGATAAAAACACTTCCTTATCGGAACCTTGACGGTGAAGTAATCGGGGTTACTGAGTGTTTTATCGACATTACAGATCGTAAAGAGGCAGAGGTATCTCTGCAAAAGTCCGAAGATCGTTTGCGCGTAGTACTTCAGAACATGCCGATTATGATGATAGCATTTGATTTGGAAAGAAAAATCGTAATTTGGAACAAGGAATGTGAGCGTGTAACTGGTTTTGCTGTAGATGAGATTGTTGAGAATGCTAAAGCCATGGAATTGCTCTATCCAGATGAGAGCTATCGAAAGCTTCTTATTGATAAATTGACTTGGCCTGTTAACGATTATCATAAGTGGGAATTTGATGTTTTTTGTAAGGATGGAGGTATTAAAACGGTGGCTTGGTCTAACATATCTAAAAGTTTTCCGGTCTCCGGCTGTTCATCATGGGTCATTGGTGTTGATATTACAGAGCGCACCTTAAATGAGAGAGCTCTGAGAGATAGAGAGAAGAAACTTATACTGCAATCAAAAAAATTGGAAGAATTAAACGCAGCATTAGAAATTATGTTAGGGAAGAAAGAAGACAATAAAAAAGAGGTTGAAGAAAACGTGTTTAATAATGTGAGTAGGTTGATGTTTCCTATTCTAGAAAAACTCTTGATAAGCAAACTCGACCACAGACAAAGAGAGCTTATCAATATTCTTAAATCAAATCTTAGTAGAATTATTTCACCATTTTCAAAGAAACTAACTAATATTCATGTAATTCTTTCCCCTACAGAGATTCAAGTTGCGAATTATATTAAAGAGGGGAAAACCACAAAAGAAATAGCGGAATTAATGCATTTATCAAATAGGACAATAGATGCGCATAGGGCAAATATCAGGACAAAACTTAAAATAGATGGTAAAAGAACCTCTCTCCAATCCTACCTTTCAAACCTAAATTAATACTTAAATAACATAGGTATTTCAGAAACATAATTCACAAAAACACCTAATGCTCATAGGTATCTATTAGGTATTTAAGCAGCATTGTATAGCTTTGAATTATATGATATAAATTTGCAAATTCACTAAATTTCTAATTGTACTAATTTAAGGTGGAGGTAAAGATGTCACAAAAAATGTCACGTAGAGATTTTTTAAGAACAGCAGGAGCAGCTTCATTCACTCTGGGTGCTGTTGCAAGTGGGGGGATAGGCGCAGGATGTCCAATGCCTGTTATAGAAGAAAACTTTGTCTATACCGCCTGCGACATTTGTATGATTCGGTGTGCCATGAAGGTATACGTGAATGATGAAGGTAAGGCTGTATTTGTGGAGGGTAACCCGGCAGACCCGTTCAATAAAGGAAAACTGTGCCCGAAAGGGAAAGCTGCCCTAGGCTTTCTGTACAACGATGACAGATTGCTCTACCCTCTCAAGAGGACAAATACCGCAGAGAAAGGTTTTGGTGTAGACCCACAATGGGAGCAGATAACCTGGGAAGAAGCATATACTACAATAGTGAGTAAGATGAAGGAGAACACCAACGACTTTGCCAATGGTGAACAGTTTGCCTTTTTCCCCCACGGCAACTACGGGAATTGCAAAAGAGTACTTTCAGCGATCGGTTCGCCGAATCTGGTCTCTCACTATGACACGTGCTTTTCCCCCTCATTTATAGCCCGTAAGGCGATAACCGGTGGGACCTGCTGGACAAACCTTGCAGGAGCGACCTATATTCTCAGCTTTGGCTGGGACCAACCTGACCGCTGCAAAGATCAGCCAACCATTCAGTTTGCAGAGGCAGTGAAAAATGGATGCAAGGTTGTTTGTTTTAACCCCTTCCAGGGGACGGTCGGCGCAAAAGCAGACATGTGGATTCCCATTAAGCCCGGAACGGACCTGTCCGTAATGCTGGCAATGATAAACTATATTATAAGCAATGACCTCTATGATTCCACGGCAATTGCTAAAACAAATTTTTCAGAGCATGAGTCCGCAATTAGGTCAAACTTCTCCACATATACAGCGAGCTGGGCTGAGGGAATATCTGGTGTTCCCGCATCAACTATCGAGACCATTGCCAAGGATTTTGCTGCTGCCGAAAAGGCTATCATCCCCGTTCATAAACGGGATGGTGCTACTGGTCCCGGTTATGCTAATAGTCACCACGCGGCCCACGCAGCGTATATACTCAATGCCCTGGTTGGTGCTGTTGATCGGGACGGCGGAGATGCCTGTGTTGCATTTGGGTGGGCACCCAAGGCCCCTCTTGAATATGAAGAGGATCCTCCTACAGGCTATAATGACCTCATAACTGAAAAAGGAGCCATTGACGGCAAGCATGAGTTTCCTCTGGTACAGAAATTAATAGAAGACAGGGGTATCTTTGCCAATGTTGCCCAGAGAATACTTGATAAAAATCCCTATGAATTGAAGATGGCGATTTTCAGAAGGTATGGAATTCTCTCCTTTCCAAACCCAAAGAAAATAGCCCAAGCACTTGCAACACTTGATTATGTGGCCTTTGTGGATACCATGCCAAAAGAGATCATGTGGTTTGCAGATCTAGTGCTTCCGGAGACTACCTTCCTAGAAGGCAGTGGTATTTCTTACCGAAAGTACTGCACACCCGGCTACAAGATGGTTATGTCCAAGAACAAGGCTATTTCACCGCTTGGTGAATCAAAGGGTTGGGGAGGCATAGTTTTCGAACTGGGTAAGAGGCTTGACGAGGAACGCGGCACCCAGTACTTCAAACTCAAGGGTGGTGACTGGGTTACAGGTTCGGATGAGAAGGCCTCCATGGCCAATGAAATTAAGGAAGGGCTCACGCTTGATGATATCCTGAAAGCTGAAAATGGCGTTTATATTAAAGAACAAGCCCCTTATTCAAGCAAGTCCGAGTACTCAACCACCTCTGGAAAAATAGAAATATATAGTTCAAAGATGGAAGATGCAGAGTATGATCCTCTACCAAGTTGGATAGCCAAGGAGGTAGAACCGGATTCTACCTATCCCCTTTATCTTTTAATCAGAAGATGGTCAGGCTTAAAACACAGTGCACCACTTACCTCTAACAACCCATACTCTCTGGATGCTTTCCCAGGACCGGTTGCACTACTTCACACATCCGCCGCCGCAACCTATGGCGTTTCTGATGGAGATATGGTGTGGATCGAATCAGCAAACGGTAAGATGAAGGCTGAGGCGAGAGTTTCCGAGCGGGTAAGACCCGATTGTGTTTTGACCAATCACAACTATGGACATACTGTTGAAGAATTGAGCAACAAGTTTTCAGATCAGGGAGATGGAGATCTCATTGTTGACAGGTCAGAGGCAAGGGTTGCAGCACTTAAGGACTGGTCAGGAAATGCATGGATGTTAGAAGTCTGTGTTAAAGTCTATAAAGCATAGGAGGTTATATTATGTCTAGAAGAAAATTTATAAAAGAGCTGGGAATGGGTGCTGGAGCACTCGTAGCATATGATATTCTGACAAAAAATGAGGTTAGAGCACAAACGGGAACGACCTATGGAGCCCTTGTAGATCTTCGTTCCTGTGTTAACTGTAAGGCCTGTCAGATTGCCTGTAAGGCATGGAATGGGAACACACCAGATCCGACTACCTTTAAGACTGATTTTACCTCCCAGACATGGACTTATGTACAGGAGTACGAGACAGGTACCTATGATGAGCTTTCTCCTTCGGTAAAGAATGCCACTGCCAAGCGACAGTGCATGCACTGTGCTGACCCGGTATGTGTTGCGAACTGCCCTCAGGGAGGAACAGCAATCCATAAGGAGTCCAATGGGGCCGTTATTATTACCCACGAAAATTGTATAAAATGCCAGATTTGTGTGAATACCTGTCCCTATAATGTTCCACGATATGATGCTGATGCCGATAAGATAGAGAAATGCGTGTTCTGCTTTGATAGGTTGCAGTTAGGAAAAGAACCTGCATGTGTAAATACCTGTCCAGCTGGTGCACTCACCTTTGACACGACAGAAAACATCACAGCGTTGGCGAACCAAGCACTATCGGAAGGTTATCCGGTATATGGGCTGGATTCTGGTGAGGAAACATCTTGGGTGTATGTGTTTCCGAAAGATATCGACCCAAATGATGTAATTGTGACAAGGTAAAGAAAGATTTATCTCAAGTATATAGTTCCACCGGAACGGATCTGGTGCAATTGGCAAATGTCCTGGTGAAGCGCGGGTAAACGCTGAAGAGCTTGGCACCGTTTTCCATTGCTTTGGTTACCCACCTAAAGGACATGGGGTGGTTCTCAGCGGCATTATCCATCGCTTCTTTAGGCCCCCATCTCAGATGGGGGCCATTATTTTTGTTTAATCATTTTATTGAGTTACTTAATACAAACTGCTTTCAGAGTGATAGAGAAACTATTACGTATTAATCATGACAATTATGATGTAATAGCATCACCAAAAACTAATAAACGCACTCCAATACGCTTCACCTTTAGGATTAAAACCTCTCCATTAGGTAATTCCATTACTTTCTTCTTCATTCTTCTTATATATTCTTTCTTATCCTCATAACTAATATTCTGTGTGGAGGGATTTATATCATTTTATCCCAGAATTTGCAGTAGAAATTCTGTCATCTATGTCACCCAGTAAAAAT
>CAZOKO010000080.1:0-12804 GCA_964580455.1 uncultured Thermodesulfobacteriota bacterium
GCACGCTGGGAACTGTACGGGGGGTGCCGAGTAATCGGCATTCCTACCGTGAACCCTTTCATCTGTCTGCGAAAAGTCGAATATATTTAGAAATCGATTAAAAATATTGGACAGTTTTTAAATAAAGGTCAAACGGAGACTTGACCCCTTATGTATGTTATTGCATCTTTCAATCTTTTTATTACTTTTTCTTTTCCCAGGTTTGCTATTACCTCATAAATCCCCGGGCTTGCGGTTCCGCCTGTCAGGGCAACCCGGTGTGGTTGGGCAAGCTGACCTAAGGTTATGTTACGCTCGACTGTAATCTTATTAAAAATGGTTTCAATCTCCTCCTCACTAAAATCTTTTTCCTTCTCAAAATGACCTATCACTTCTGAAAAAATATCTGCTGTCTCAAGTGTTAAGAATTTTTTTGCAGCCTTTGGTTGATACTCTATTTCATCTTCGAAATAAAACATGGCTTTGTCAGCCATCTCCTCCAGGGTTTTACTTCTCTCTTTAAAACCTTTGATAATTTTAGCCAGATATTTAATATCATCCACCTTAACACCCTTCTTTTCAAGAAAGGGAATGAGTAACCTGGCCAGGTTTTCATCAGCCTCCTCTTTGATATAGTGGCTGTTTAACCAGAGCAGCTTATCTGGGTTAAAGATTCCTGCCGATTTCCCTACATTTTCAAGACTGAATTTCTCTACCAACTCATCTTTGCTAAAGATCTCCTGATCTCCGTAAGACCAACCTAATCTCACAATGAAATTGACCAATGCCTGGGGAAAGTATCCCGTTTCTTTATAAGCCATTACAGATGTGGCACCGTGTCTTTTGCTGAGCCTGGCTTTATCTTTACCCAGGGTAAGAGACATATGTGCAAACTCTGGCAATGAAGAGTTGAGTGCCTGATACAGCAAAATCTGCCGTGGAGTATTATTCAAATGGTCATCTCCCCGAATAATATGGGTAATCTTCATGGCAATATCATCAACGACCACCACGAAATTATAGGTAGGGGAGCCATCTCTGCGGCAGAGAATGAGGTCATCAAGCTCTGAATTTTCAAATACTACTTTACCCTTTATCAGGTCATTCACTACTGTCTGCCCACTCTGAGGAGATTTAAACCTGATAACAAATGGTTTGTCAGGATAAACCTTTTCTAATCCCCGACATTTTCCATCATATTTAGGTTTTTCCTTCCTGGCAAGAGCCAGCTTCTTTTTCTCCTCCAGTTCATCAGGATCACAATAACAACGATAAACCTTTCCCTGCTGTAAAAGTAGTTCCAGATGTTCTTTATAAATGTCTGTTCTCTGGCTCTGATAAAAAGGCTCTTCATCCCAGTCAAGACCTAACCATTTCAAGGCATCAAATATAGCACGCGTTGATTCTTCGGTCGAACGAGCTTTATCGGTGTCTTCAATACGCAAAATAAAATCACCACCATGATGTCTGGCAAAAAGCCAGTTAAATAGAGCAGTTCTAGCACTGCCGATGTGAAGATGTCCAGTAGGACTGGGCGCAAATCGTGTCCTTACCATATCTAATCTCCCTATAAATAATATAAGATTTGGGAATTTAGGGATTTAGGAATTAAGGATTATTCATCCCGCACCTCATATCGCAAATGCCTCATTTTTTAATCCCCCAATTCCTTAATTCCTTAATTTCTCAATTCTTTTACAGATGTATAATACTAAAATAGTTACTTTACAATCAAAAAATTTTAATTGGGACGCAGATTTATCTGCGTCCCAAAAACCTGGATGCTATTGAAATTCCTCCACCCACCCGGATAGTCCAAACGAAATCTTTTGACTTACATGACAATATTAACTATAATCCAACCGAATTTTCAAAAGGAGTTTTAAACCCATGAAGAAAAAGGCAACCAAAAGGAAGGCAAAACTTCCTGCTGATGATAAAGCTAATATTTCCAGGATAGTAGATGAAATCGTTGCAGAATGCTCACCACTACCTGATACTGCCAATCTCTTCAGTAAAATAAGAGAATTAGAAAACGCTACTATTGATTACACTACGGTTCTATCCAGAAAATTCAGCAAAAGCACCATACCAGAGCAGGAGTTTATGATCAACCACCTTTTCCCTTATCTTAAGAGGTTAAGTTTGAGTGAAAGCCTCAACAACGTGGTACAGAAGGAGACCCTGGCTCCCCGGATAATTGTTGATATCCTGCACTTCCTCATCAGGTCTGATACTATTATAGACAACCAGCTATTAGAAGAAGCAAACGGAGCAGAAGAAATAGTCAATCAATTTTCAACCTTACTGGAAAACAATGATTCTCTGGGATCTCAGGATGGTAGCACGCTCTTTGATAAGTTCCTTGAAATACCCCCATCTTTTCAACTGGGAATTATCATGGAATTAATTCATTTCAAGGGAGAAAAAACCCTGCCTCTCTTCTTGAAAATATTCAACACAAAAAGTAAAATCGCACATAACGTTACCGACTTCCTGGGTTCCCTTGCAGATAAAAATTCAGCACACCTGCTAAACCAGATACTTGAGGGAACAAAAGATAAGGAGCTATCCAGGAACATTAAAAAAACACTCTATCGTTTAAAAAACAAAGGGGTAGGGGCTCCCTCCTCCACCAAGCCCACCACGATAACAAAAACAGGGGAAAAGGAGGTGCAACTACCCTCTCCCACTGCTTATGTTAGCACAATGGATCCGCTTGGCGAACGTCTAATTTTAGCCGTTAAACCTAAAAGTGATCAGGAACTTACTATTTTCCAGTTCTTAGTTAGCGATCAGAAGGGAATTAATGATCTTATAGCATCTGTTGCTGCATATAAAGATTTTGATAATTATCTGATCAAAGTTAAAAACACAAAAGAAGTCACTATGGTCGAAATTGACCTTGCTTACTGCCACCTTCTCATCAAGGAGTCTTCTCAAAGAAATCACGTCTCTGGCACCACAATTCCAGGCAATTACTTCTTATGGAAAAAATTCTTTGGTGAATATGACACGCATTTAGACAAAGCCATGATTTATAATTTACTAAATGCTGAAGAAATCGGATCTCAGAAAATTTTATTACAACAATCAGAAGATTTGATCAAAAAGTATGAGTTCACATTCTGGTTGCTGGAATGGAAGCTGCTTGTTGACTGTTATAAAGAAATAAATGAAGTTGAAAACAGCCTTTTAGTTCTTACTGAACAACAGAAAGATTCGAAAATCAATGAAACAGTGCAAAAGACTGCAAGGCTTTTTTTTGATGATAAAAACCGCTTTTTATTTCAGAGAAGACTGGAGGAAACCGCATATATTTTATGGGAAACCGGTAAAGTGGAAGATTCCAAAAGTGCTTTTGCCGCAGCACTGGCTTTCGCACTTGGAAATACACCAATAGAAGATCATCCCTTTGCGCTAAAAACGGTAGAGGAAAATATTAGATTTTTAAAAAAACAATCGCAGAAAGAAAAAAGAAGCGAATCTGGCCGTATCGTTATTCCATAAACGTTGTTTTAGCACTCTGATCTTCATTTCATCCTTCTTTTTCAAGATCACATCAACTCGCAATTTAAAACTATGTTAATGATGAGAAGACCTACTATAGCTGAAATTAATCTTGATGCCCTTGAGTATAACTATACTCAGATACGCAAAAGGGTTACCCAGGGGACAAAAATACTGGCAGTGGTTAAAGCAAACGCCTATGGACACGGAGCAGTCAGGATCTCTTCTGAGTTGGAAAATCTCGGTGTGGATCTTTTAGGGGTCGCTACCTGTGAAGAAGGAATAGAATTGAGAAAAGCCTCCATTACTACTCCTATCATCATACTGGGAGGTTTTTTTAAAGGACAGAGTATTTATGCTAAGCAATATGATTTAATTCCTGTTATTTATAATTTGGAATCAGCTAAAGAGCTGTCCCAATGTGCACACAAAAGTAATAGCAGAGCTAAGATCCACGTTAAGATCGACACCGGCATGGGAAGGTTAGGGATTCTTCCCTCAGAGACAAAGGTTTTTCTTCAAAATATCATTAAATTGAATAATCTGGAAATCGAAGGAATCCTCTCTCACCTGGCCGACAACAACCAGGATAATCACTCCGGTTTGGAATTTACTCAAAGACAGGCAGAACTCTTCAAGCGGCAGATTGAAGAACTCCATCAAATGGGCATTCACCCTCAATATGAACACCTTGCAAATAGTGCTGCCATTATAGAAAAAAGTCCTGAGTTCTTTAACCTGGTGAGACCTGGAATTATGCTCTATGGCGCTTATCCATCAGAAGGATTTAAACAATTGATTGATTTGAAACCTGTGATGAGTCTGAAAACAAAGATTGTCTCACTTAAAAAGGTTGCCAAAGGCACCAGCATTAGTTATGGAAGAACCTTTACCTGCAAAAAAGAAAGCCTTATTGCCACGCTGCCTATAGGTTACGCAGACGGATACAGTCGTTCTTTATCCAACAGGGGGGAAATTCTTATCAGAGAAAGAAAAGCTCCTATTGCGGGAGTGGTCTGCATGGATATGATCATGGCTGATGTAACTGAGATACCAGGCGTTTCACTTGGCGATGATGTTGTACTCATGGGCTCTCAAGGTGATGGAAAAATTACAGCAGAAGCTATAGCAAAAAAGACTGGAACTATCTCATATGAGATATTGTGCGGCATAAGCCCAAGGGTGCCGCGTGTCTATTTTAAAGGGGGTAAAACCCTATCACGTTAAATGGGACACAGATTTCACAGATATACGCAGTTTAAAATAATGTGTATAGAAATCCTGAAAATCTGCGTTTATCCGCGTTACCAAAAAAGGAAACTCCTGAGCAATCTAATAAGGACACTATGTTTAAGAACTTTTTTCATTCAATCGGTTCTCACAGTATAGTTTTTGTCGAAGAAACAGGAAGGATTTTGATGCTCCTTTGCAATACTATTATACTCATCTTCCAACGTCCTTTTAATCTTAAAGGCATTTTTAAGCAGATGGAAGAAATAGGAATCAAATCAATTCCTGTAGTACTCATTACTGGTGCATTTACCGGTGCAGTGCTTGCCCTGCAAAGCTATACCGGTTTTAAACGGTTCAATGCGGAAGCATTCGTCGGTACCGTAGTTGCTCTTTCCATAACAAGAGAGCTGGGTCCCGTTTTAGCCGGACTCATGGTCTCAGGAAGGGTTGGCTCATCCATGGCTGCAGAACTTGGCACCATGCAGGTCACAGAACAAATTGATGCCCTCTATACACTTGCCGTTAATCCTGTAAAATACCTCATCGTTCCCAGATTACTGGCAGCACTGATTATGATGCCTGTTCTGGTAATTTTTGCAGATCTTATTGGCATAGCCGGGGGTTACTTTGTAAGCGTGCGGGTTCTGGGAAGCAATCCTTACATCTACATGGAGAGAACCTGGAGTTACCTGGAGCTTAATGACATTTATAGTGGCCTGTTAAAAGCCTGTGTTTTTGGAATAATTATAGCCATCATAAGCTGTTACCAGGGATTCTATACACGGGGAGGGGCAGAAGGAGTGGGAAAAGCAACTACCAAAGCTGTAGTGCTTTCCTGTCTGCTCATTCTGATATTTAATTATATCATTACAGCGTTATTATTTTAGTGTTATTGAGGTATTAAGGAATTTAGGAATTCAGGGATTATAATTAAGCCATTAAAAAATCCCTCAATTCCTCAATACCTAAATTCCTAAATTAGCGATAGCGTTACTATGATATCAGACACTGAAAAAAACCTCATTGAAGTTCATGATGTGCACAAATCATTCGGCAACAACCATGTCCTTAGAGGAATCAATCTTAATGTAAAACATGGCGAGAGCATGGTGGTTATAGGAGGAAGTGGTTCGGGAAAAAGTGTACTCATTAAATGTATTATAGGTATACTAAAACCTGAACAGGGAAATATTTATGTTGCTGGTCAAGAAATTGTCTCTCTTAAAGAAAAAGGCCTCTATGAAACAAGGAAAAAATTTGGTATGCTTTTCCAGGCTGGTGCCCTGTTTGATTCCATGAAAGTGTGGGAAAATGTAGGATTTGCGCTCCTTCAACACACAAACCTCAGTAAGGAAGAAGTTAAAAAAACTGCTATGGAGAAATTGAACCTCTTAGGCTTATACCACATTGAAGACCTCATGCCATCTGAACTCAGCGGAGGAATGAGAAAACGTGTGGGCCTGGCACGGGCGATTGCAATAGAACCTGAAATTTTACTTTACGATGAACCTACTACCGGACTTGATCCCATCCGTGCAGATTCAATAAATGAGCTGATTGTCGAAATGAGAGAGAAAATTAAGGTTACTTCCATTACCATTACTCATGATATGGTGAGCGCCTATAAAATTGGAGATAGAATTGCTATGCTCTATCAGGGTAAGATCACAGAAGTGGGAACCCCTGATGAAATAAAAAATTCCACAAATGCGATTGTTCAACAATTTATCCAGGGAAAGGCAGAAGGGCCAATCACCCGGGCTGAAGCCCAGATTTAAAATAAAAAAGTTGCAGGATTCATGATGCAAGAGGCAAGAGGCAAGAGGCATGATGCATGATGAAAAAAGTCAGTTGTCAGCTAACAGTTATCAGACATTTTTGGTTATATACCATTAAATTTTAGACTGTGGACTACTAACCCCTGAACCCTGATTTCTGTAAATGGGAGATACTCTTATGGCCCGTATAACTACTGAAGCGAAAGTAGGCATATTTGTTATTCTGGGATTTGTCATTCTTATTTACATGACCGCAACTGTAGGGAAATGGAGCTTAGGACGAGAAAAAGGTTATCTCGTCACCACCAGGCTCGACTCGGCATTAGGTCTGCTGAAAGACTCTCCCGTAAAGGTTTTAGGCGTAACAAAGGGTAAGGTTGAAAAGTTGGAGATAGTCAAAGATAAAGCAAAAGTCTATATGCGCTTGCCAAAAGGAATAGTCTTACCTGAAGATTCTTTAGTCTATGTAAAATCAGAAGGATTGTTGGGGGAAAAACACATCGAAATAAAACCGGGGTCGCCTGATAAGCCTTCCATTAAACATATGGGAGAACTTCTCCAGGGAACTCCTCCCGCAGACTTGGATCAACTCTTCTCAGAAATGACCGAAGTCGCTAGAGGGATTAAGAACCTCACTCAGATAATTAACCAGCCCGTTGAAAATACTGAAGGAAAGCAAGGGGCAATCCGGTCAATCATAATAAATCTTGAAAAAACGAGTACATCTCTAAAGGATTTGGCTGAAAGGATTAACAGGGGAGAAGGCACCTTAGGTAAGCTTTTCACTGATGAAGCTATGTATAACGAACTAAAAGCCACACTGACTGATATAAGTGCCGTTATTAAAACGTTTAGCTCCAGTGAAGGAACTCTGGGAAAGTTATTAAGTGACGAAGAGGTGTATAATACCATCAAGGAGATTACTGCGAGAATTAATATCATCCTTAAAAAGATAGACCGCGGCGAAGGTATTTTGGGTAAACTGTTCACCGGTGAAAGTCTTTATGGAAATCAAGAGGAAAAACAGAAAAGCGTAAGTAAGACATCTAAAGAAGAAAACGGACATGTACCTATAACTGCTTTAGGGAGCATGCTGGGAAAAGTCACTGAATAGTGGGCTGGATACTGTATTAAACTAATGTTGAAAGGGAGGAGGAGATTTAATGGCTAAAATTAAGCGGGCAATTATAAGTGTTTCTGACAAAGGTGGTATTGTGGATTTTGCCAAAGGGCTGTCCAAATATACGGTTAACATTCTATCAACCGGAGGAACTGCAAAGTCATTGAGAGACAGCGGTATCACTGTAGAAGATGTATCTCACTATACCGGTTTTCCAGAAATGCTTGATGGAAGGGTTAAAACACTTCACCCCAAAATTCATGGGGGATTACTGGGACAGCGCTCAAACCCCGAACATCTAAAAAAGATGAAGGAGCATGGAATCGAACCTATTGATATGCTGGTTGTCAATCTCTATCCATTTGAAGCTACTGTGGCAAAAGAAAACTGTTCTCTTGAAGATGCTATAGAAAACATAGATATTGGTGGGCCCACTATGATTCGCTCAGCAGCCAAAAACTATCCTGATGTAACAGTCATTGTCGACCCCTACGACTATAAAGCGGTGCTCGACGAAATGGAACAAAACCAGGGAGAGGTATCAGTTGAAACCAATTTTAGACTGGCTAAAAAGGTTTTTCAGCAAACAGCCAGGTACGATGGTGCTATCTCTAACTACCTCGGTTCATTAAGACCGGAAGGCCAAAAGGACACATTCCCTGAAACTGTTTCTCTCCAATTTACAAAGGCTCAGGAACTTCGCTATGGAGAAAACCCTCACCAGAAGGGAGCCTTTTACAGAGAATTGAATATAAGCGAGCCCTGTGTCTCATCCGCAACCCAATTACAGGGAAAAGCGCTCTCATTTAACAATATACTCGATGCGGACTCGGCACTGGAAGCCGTTAAGGAATTTGAGGGGGCAGCAGTAGTCATTATTAAACACACAAATCCCTGTGGAGTAGCAATATCTGACTCACTGACTGATGCATATCGAAAGGCCAAATCCTGTGATCCTACTTCCGCTTTCGGAGGAATAGTTGCCTTAAACAGACCCGTTGATGAAGATACCGCAAAGGAAATAACTTCAATCTTTACCGAAGTTGTCATTGCTCCAGATTATAGCAAAGAGGCTTTAAAGGTATTCAGCACTAAAAAAGACCTGCGTTTGTTAAAAGTACCCTTTCCATCAGGTTATATCTCAAAAGGGTTTGCAATGAAAAAAGTAGTTGGAGGTATGCTTATCCAGGAAAGGGACCTGGGCAAGGTGGATGATATCAAGCAATGTAAAGTAGTAACTAAGAGGGAGCCAACACCAGAGGAATATCAAGCACTAGAGTTTGCCTGGAAGATATGTAAGCATGTTAAATCGAATGCTATCGTTTATACAATTAAAGATAAAACAATAGGTGTTGGTGCAGGCCAGATGAGTAGAATTGACTCTTCAAAAATTGCAGTAGAAAAGGCACAATTCCCTATCAAAGGGACCGTTATGGCATCAGACGCCATGTTTCCCTTTAGAGACAGTGTAGACGAAGCAGCTAAAGCCGGTGCAACTGCAATCATCCAGCCCGGGGGATCCATAAGAGATGAGGAGGTTATCAAAGCAGCCGATGAGGCTGACATGGCAATGATTTTCACCGGTATGAGACATTTCAGGCATTAAACTTTCAGGGAGGTTTTATGAAGGTTCTGGTAATTGGAGGTGGTGGAAGGGAACACACCCTTGTATGGAAGGTTGCCCAAAGTCCAAAGGTAAAAAAAATCTACTGTGCTCCAGGTAATGCCGGTATCGCAGAGTATGCCGAATGCATTTCAATTAAAGCAGATGATATAGAACAGCTTGCTTCTTTTGCACATCACAAGAATATCGATCTTACGATAGTAGGACCTGAGATTCCACTCACTCTGGGTATCGTTGATGAATTTGAAAGCAAGGGACTTAGAATCTGCGGGCCTGATAAATCTGCTTCACTTATAGAAGGGAGCAAGATATTTTCGAAAGATCTGCTGAAAAAATACAACATCCCTACAGCGGCTTACGCCACCTTCAACTCATCAAATAACGCCATGAGCTACCTGAAAGAAAAAGGCACTCCTGCCGTAATCAAAGCTGATGGACTGGCGGCTGGTAAAGGGGTCATCCCTGCTCAAAGTCTGGATAAAGCGGAGGAAGCTATTGACAATATCCTTACCAAAAAAATATTTGGTGCTGCAGGAGATCGTATTATCATTGAAGAGTTTCTAACAGGTGAGGAGGCTTCTTTCATAGTATTTACAGATGGAAATACCATTATCCCCATGCCGACTTCTCAGGACCACAAACCGATATATGATAACGACCAAGGTCCCAATACAGGAGGAATGGGGGCTTATTCTCCTGCCCCTGTAATAACAGAAAAGTTGCAACAAAAGATAATGGATGAGATCATGTATCCTGTAATAAGGGGCATGGCTGCTGAGGGCAGGAAATACAGGGGAATTCTCTATGCCGGCTTAATGATCAATCAGGGAGAAGTTAACGTTTTGGAATTTAACGCCCGTTTCGGTGACCCGGAAACACAACCCATTTTAATGAGGATGAAAACAGACCTCATTCCTGTTCTTGAAGCAATAGTTGACGAACGATTAGACCAAGTATCTATTCAGTGGGATGAGAAGCCAGCAATCTGCGTAGTTATGGCATCAAAGGGATATCCTGGAAACTATCAAAAAGGTATAGAAATAACGGGGCTGGATGAAGTTCAAGCCATGCATAATGTACAAGTATTTCATGCGGGAACTGCCCTCAAAGATAATCATGTAGTCACCAGCGGAGGCAGGGTCCTGGGTGTTACTGCTTTGGGCAATAATATTGAAGAAGCTATCAATCTGGCCTATCAGGCAACTTCCCAGATTCAATGGGAAGGAGCTTATTATAGGAAAGATATTGGAAAGAAAGCACTGAAGATTTATAAATACTAAATCCGAAGTCCGAAAATAATTTCGGTTGGGTTAAGCGGTTGCGGTTATGCAGCTCGTAAAATACCGTTGTGCAACTTAAATCATGCATCATGTTTCCTTAGACTTATAAAGAGGATTACCCGTGGAAAACCGGTGGTTTGAAGAAAGGAAAGAGTTATTTTTCAGAAATCTGGTTCGCAACTTTTTAGAATCAAAGATTTTCTTTGATGATCTCTATCAATACTATAAAAATAATGATACCATTTTATTTGAACGAATGGATTGCTGGGTTGGAACTGAGAGTAAAAAAGGACCTTTGTGGTACCTAAAAGATAATTGCCACAATATTTTTAGAAAATCTGAATCCAAAATCAACTTGAGCGAATATCTTTTTGACTGGACACTCGGTTCCATCTTTCATGAAGGGATGAAACTTAAAGAAGATGTCTATCAGCTGGAGGTTTATCTACCCAGCTATGATAAAATTGACACATCCAAAAATGTAGAAGAAATAGAGGAAGTTTTAGAAGAATATTTTACGGTTATTGACAAAGCTACTAGAAATTTAGATGCTGAAATGGAAAGCATGAAAAATCTCTTCTTGAAAGCTGTTGAAAGATTTAAAGAACTCCTGATCAATCATGCTCATAACAGATTTCTGGTAAGATTTCTCCTGGAGAATAAAAAGCTTGTAGAAAAAGCCCTCGGTAAAAACAGCCTAAAAGATATTATCTCCTCTCTCTATCCAGACCAGCCTGAAAGTCCCTACTTTATCGCAGGTAAAAGCTGCCTTATAGGAGGGTGGTTTAAAGAAGCTAAAGAATATTTCAAAAAAGCATTGGATATTAATCCAGATCACACTGAGGCAAAACAATTTCTAAAAGAAACAGAGCAAAATTTAGCACATGGAGGGAACAAATGAAAGGACAACTGGTAGGTATCGTTATGGGTAGTGATTCTGACCTGTCTGTTATGCAGGAGGCGGCTAAAACACTGGATGGTTTTGATGTGCAATATAACATTACTGTATCTTCCGCTCACAGATCTCCTGAGCTTACAACAACATATGCTAAAAATGCTGCTAAAAAGGGGTTTGAGGTAATTATTGCAGGAGCTGGCGGAGCAGCTCATCTTGCAGGTGTTATCGCTTCAAAGACCTCTTTACCTGTTATAGGTGTTCCTATTGATTCTTCTTCCTTGAACGGTATCGATTCCCTTCTTTCAACAGTTCAGATGCCAAGTGGCATACCTGTTGCTACTATGGCACTTGGTAAAACTGGAGCAAAAAATGCAGCGATATTAGCTGTTCAAATACTCTCCTTAAAATATCCTGAGCTTAAAAAGAAGCTTGCCAGACATAAAAAGCGTCTAGCCAGCGAAACCGCAAAAAAAGCCCTTCGCTTATCTAAAAATTTACATAAAGATTAGTAAGATCAGAAATGTCTCTCACATTAAAACTAGATTCTCACCACCCTGACGACGATATACTCAAGAAAATTATTGAATTTATCACAACAGGAAAGACCATTGCTTTTCCCACGGAAACCTTCTATGCACTTGGAGTTTCGGCTTACAATGAAGAGGCGATCAAGAAGGTGTTTGCAATCAAGGGAAGAGATTACACCATTCCCCTTCCCATTATTATTGAAGATGAAACCATGCTGAAAGAGGTTGCTTCTGAAATTCCTGCAGCAGCTACTTCTTTAATGCGGGAATTTTGGCCGGGCGGATTGACCCTCATTTTTAAGGCATCTAAAAAAATCCCTCCATTACTGACAGCTCATACAAATACAATAGCTGTTAGAATTTCTTCCAATCCTCTTGCCAGGCTGCTGGTTAAAGCTGCCGGGTGTCCCATCACAGCTACCAGTGCTAATCCTTCGGGGCAAAAAAGCTGTTCATCAGCCACTGATGCAGCAAAGAGCATTGGAAATGCAGTTGACCTCATCGTAGATGGAGGTAAAACTGAAGGTTTACTCCCATCAACAATCGTTGATCTTACTTCCACTCCCCCCAAAATAGTAAGAGAAGGCATCATCAGTTCTCAACGTTTAAGACCCCTTCTTTGATCCCTCAACTTACACTTTTTTGCCTAAAGAAAAGTGAAACTATTTTCAGTGAGGATTATTAAGGCAGATCTGTGTGTAGAAAAGGCGTATTGCCTCAGTGGGACTCATACCCAGTTTACGGAGAACACCCTCGGCCTCTTTCTTGGTCTGGGGTTCAATTCTGGGGTGAACGACTGCTGACTTATATGAAATACTACTAGACATGACACTAACATAAAGGTAAAATCCTCCT
>CAZOKO010000081.1:0-12624 GCA_964580455.1 uncultured Thermodesulfobacteriota bacterium
CACTAGGGGGATGGACATAATTCGAAACCAGGATAGTCCGGGGGCAAAGTATAAAATGGGAAGAAGGGGTACAGTGGGGATCGAGTAAAATTGAAACTGATCAAATAAGGCTAGTGTGATCTTATACATTCCATAGATGGATTCTGCACCGCCATGGGAGCGGATATAATCTCGGGCGAGTACCAGAGAGGGGTTTTCCTTATGATAACCCGCAAGCTTGAGGGCGAAGTAGTTCAGAGTAGTAAGGCTAAGATCGGAAGGACCATTTTTATATAATAGCCAACTGCCATCTTCAGATTGGGTATTTACCAGGTAGAGACACAGCCCCTCTATGGTATCCCTCTCTGCCTCTTCTTTGTTAAGGTAATAGTAGATGAGTATCTGGAGGGAATTATAAAAGGTATTAGTTTCCACATAACTGAACCAGTATCCCTCTTCTTTCTGTTGAGATATCAGTGCTTCCTGGGATAGATGAATGGCGTTGTCAAGTTTATCAACATCCACTGAGGCACTCAGTGGCCTCCATTCCAGAATGATTAACACAAATAGAATGAATATGATGTGTCTGTTCTTTAAAGTCCGTAGCATTTTACAGCTTTGAGAAATAGGTTACAGTCAATGGTCAGTACAGGGGTTTGGAAGCAATTGACAAGAACTTGCTTTTTGAAAAAAAAAGGGGGTCTTCATTCTTGACATTTTGCATGTTAAAACGTGATAAGATCCTTTAAAAGATTAACCGTACATTAAAAAAGGATTGGATATGGATCGTTCCTAAAAATTAACTATCCGGGGGCATTTTATCATGTGACTTCCCGGGGCAATGAACGGAAGAGTGTCTTCAAGGGTAAGCGCGATAGGGAAAAGTTTCTTGAATATCCTGGCTCGGCCACACAATTTTAGTTCCAATAACCATAAATTGTTCCAGGAAACAATGTCACCTTCTATTTAATGAGTTTATTGACTTCTCTCCAGAATTTTATCCTCGAATAGACGAATAAAATAATACCGATAATTCCTACCAGTCCTTCCAGCAGAATGAGCCAGCGCATGGGTTTGGGAGTAACGATTAACCCTACGATACTTGTGGCAATGAGGGCAATTCCTGTATATTTCCCCCACCTCCCCCTGGCTGAGATTGTTTCGATTTTTGGTAGAGTATCGTTTGTTGAATTCATAAATGTAAGGTTTCGGGTTGCGTGTTAAGCGTTGCGGGTATTGAGTTGAAAAAATAGTTTGCTGTGATAACCCCGTTAGAAATTCAGATAATTATACGGAAATAATGCAGAGAATATGATTATAATGTATTTCCCGAATGGGTAGAGTTGATTTTGAGCTCTCAGGGTTCTTTCAAAGCATTTCCTATTTCTAACGGGGTAAATCTGCGCCCTAATTAACTTGAGTTTCAATGAGTGTTTTCAGTTTTTCTTTGGCATTCTCTTTTACCGGTTCCCCGTGGCTGGGTAGAATAACTTTGAAATTATAGTTTAACAATTTCCCTAAATTCTTCACTGCCTTTTCTTGATCCATGCTGGCTGTTTCCATAGGGGGATTTAGCTCCTTTGGACCCATTAAAGGATTAAGTGCATTCTTACCCATAACGCTGTCTCCTGCTAATAGCACTTCTTCTTTAAATAAAAGACAGATATTGCCTTTAGTATGTCCCTCCAGATGGATGACCTTAAGATCAGGGGTAAACATCTGGTTGTCTACCAAGGTAATATCAACCTGGCAGGGTTCTATCTTGAAATGTTTAGCCAGCTTAGGAGGAAGCATGGTTGAGGGTGGGGGCTCTGCTTTTCCTCCAACGTAAGGGATATCCAGGGGATGCATGGCAACTGGCACCTTAAGGGTATCTTTAACTTTTTTAAGACACCCGGTATGATCAGCGTGGTAGTGAGTGCAGATGATGGTATCAATGGTAATACTTTTCTCCTTAATGAAATCCATAATGTATTGAAAAGAACCTTTCTTGAGATATTCTGTTTGCTGTTCATCTCCCAGTTTGATTCCACTCTTTTTAAAAAAAGCCAGCACATCAGGGGGAACAGGAGCAATTCCCGTATCAACCAGGATAGTCTTTTCACCTTCAATTATAAAAGCCTTAACGTTGCCCAGGGGAATTTCGTGAACTTGGTTTAATGCATCCATTGTATTTTCCTTCCTTATATCTTTTAGCATAAAGCCGAATTGGCTAGTATATACTTTAATATGCTGGGAGTGTCAACAAGTCAATCTTTTTTATTGCAATATTTATTACATGTGTTGGTAAAAAATCTATTATTGAAAAATGATTAATATATTCAATAAGTTGTAGATATTTGTGTGCGTCTGATTATTACCATACTACAAAATAGCCTTGACTAATTTGTAGTATGGGTTAAAATAGCGATATGCGTTATATTACACCTTATGTTCTTGAAGATTTGAGAAAAAAAATGGTTTTTGTAGGAGGTCCTCGGCAGGTTGGCAAAACTACAATTGCAAAAGCCATTCTATCTAAAGCTTTTCCTGACGGTCGTTACCTGAACTGGGATTTTGATGAGGATCGACAGGATATACTGCATAAAAGATGGAGTACGAACAACAGATTACTTGTGTTTGATGAACTACATAAATTCCCACGCTGGAAGTCATGGATTAAGGGGATTTATGATGTATCACATGATTTTCATTCATTTCTTATTACCGGTTCTGCCCGACTCGATATTTACCGCCAGGGAGGTGACTCATTAATGGGGCGTTATCATTATTGGCGTTTGCATCCCTTTACACTTGATGAAATTCCGAAAGGCATTTCACCAAAGGAAGCATTTCATCGGCTCATGACTGTTGGTGGTTTCCCAGAGCCATTTCTTGATGGTGATGAACGCTCGGTAAGACGGTGGAGGCGGGAGCGTTTTGATAGAGTTCTTAGGGAGGATGTCAGGGATCTGGAATCAATACGCAATATACAACTGTTGAGTATGTTTTTGGATTTGCTGCGCCATAGAGTCGGGGGGTTAATCACACTATCCAATATGGCTTCCGATTTACAAATTTCACCCAAAACAGCAAAATCGTGGCTGGAAGTTTTAGAGAGAATGTATCTTATTTTTGTTGTTCGACCCTACACAAAGTCTATGCCCCGTGCGGTGTTGAAATCTCCCAAAATATATTTTTTTGATAATGGTGATGTCCTCGGGGATGAGGGCACACGTTTTGAGAACTTTGTTGCGACATCTTTGCTAAAACGATTGCACTTTCTCGAGGACAGGGATGGCTATCGGTACGAACTGCGATACATACGTGACAAAGAAGGTAGGGAAGTTGACTTTGCTATTGTAAAAGAAGGTGAATTGGAGGAATTGATTGAAGCTAAATATTCTGACGATAATATATCAAAATCCCTCAGCTATTATGCCGGTCGCTTAAAACCTGAACGAGCTACGCAAATCGTTGCTAAAATCAAGCGTCCCTATGATAAAGATCAAATTAAGGTTATTGATCCCATCTCCTATTTTCAAAATTTCTTTTAAACTGATAGACTTGCAGACAAGTGAAAAGCACAGATAGTATAACATGTTATAGCCTATGTATTTAATCGGATGTGGAGAAGAGATTTAGGATTTCTCTGTATCCTCTGTGGTGAAAATATTAAATTATCAGGAGGTTTTCATGAAAAGGATTATGGCAATTATTGGAAGTCCTCGAAAAGGAGGTAACACGGAGATATTGATTGATAAAGTAATTGAAGGGTGTAAGAGCAAGGGGAATGTAGAGGTTGAAAAGTTTTTCATTGTAGATAAAAATATAAAATATTGTGATGGATGTGTGACCTGTATTACTACAAGTGCGAGGAAGTGCGTAATTAAAGATGATATGAAAAGTATTTTGGAGCGGATGGAAAGATGTGATGGATTTATTTTTGCAACACCCAATCATGTAAGAACTGTGACAGCTCCCATGCTTAATTTTTTAACAAGAATGCTACCTCTTTTAGAGATAAAGATGGAACAGGATAGTGAAGGAAATATCATTGGAGGGGAAATCAGCTCAATAATAGAAAACAAAAAAGTAGCCATAGTTATCAGTCAGGGAGATGCTACCCTTTCTTCATGCCTGGTTTTTTCGGTACTGGAAAGAAATTTTACCGATTTTAAATTGATAAGGGTTGGGGAAGTGATCAGTTTGGGGAACGCATCCAAAGAAGCGGTTAAGGAAAAGAAGAATGATTTAGAGGCTGCTTTTACCCTGGGAAGAATCCTTGCAGCTTAGGGTAACAATAACTGATTCATTGGGAGATTAAAAAATATGACTGAGATATATGATCTTATTGTTATTGGTGCAGGCCCAGCGGGGCTTATGGCTTCGGGGTTGCTACGGAAAGTAGCAAGTTTAACATGCTGGATAGGATCATGAAAGCTATCTACAGTCACATGGAGACAATCAGGAAAGAAAAGCCTGGTCTTGCCCAAAAGATAGACAACTATTTTAAGGAAATAAAAGTAAAGGAAAATCTACAGCTTGGTAAATCCAAGGATGAAGATAAAAACACTAACTAATTCTATTTTACCCTCTTGATTTCCAGTTTTTGAATGACTACGTCTTCCAGAGGCTTATCTCCCCTACCCCTTTTAACCCCTTCAATTTTAGCTACCACATCCTGCCCTTCTATTACCTGTCCAAAGATGGTATGCTTGTTGTTCAGCCAGGGTGTCGGTACAGTAGTTATGAAAAACTGACTTCCATTAGTGTTAGGACCTGCATTGGCCATAGCCAGTTTCCCGGGCTTGTCGAATTTTAGATCTGGGTGAAATTCATCTTCAAACCTGTAGCCAGGACCTCCTCTGCCGGTTCCTTCAGGGTCACCGCCTTGTATCATGAAGTTAGGTATGACACGATGGAAGATGAGGCCATCATAAAATCTCTTTTTCACCTTCTTACCCGTTTTGGGATCAGTCCATTCTTTGGTTCCATTTGCCAGACCGACAAAATTGTCTATCGTTTTGGGGGATTCCTTCTCAAAAAGGACGCAGGTAATGTCACCTTTGCTTGTGTGAAAAATGGCATAATGTCCAGGTTTTAACGATTCTTCCTTTTTCTCTTTTTTATCCGCAGCACATGAAACATGA
The DNA here is from genome assembly GCA_964580455.1 of uncultured Thermodesulfobacteriota bacterium. Classification (GTDB taxonomy): domain Bacteria; phylum Desulfobacterota; class WTBG01; order WTBG01; family WTBG01; genus CAZOKO01. The sequence continues at coordinate 5,112 of CAZOKO010000081.1, forward strand.
GTTAGACAGAGAGTTAGGAAGAGTGGAATTAGAGTTGACATACAAAATATTTTAAACATAACAACCTCCTTTAAAAGATTTAAAAACTTTACCACAGATTCACCCCGTTAGATACCTGCTATAAGGCAAGTGAACTTTGTTAGATGTCAACCCTGTTGTATAGAATAAATGTTCTATAAGGTTCACTGTCTAACGGGGGAGTCGCAGAGAATTTCCCTTTGACTTCTATGGTTAAATTACTTCCTGTAGTTTCATATTCTGGTACGTTCGCTTTTTTTGATGTGGCAAACTGGATTGAGACGTAAGTGGGCTATTTATATTAATGCTATGGGATACTTCATGATGGATTTTATCCAGGGCACTTTTTAGTTTATTGAATCGTTTATCTTCTCCTATTGATTTTATGGATTCAGTAAGTGTTTTGCAATTTATCTTCACGCAGGTAAATGGTCTCATGTCTTCAGGTAAAGAACAGCCTTCAGGTGTCAAAAAATAACAAGCGGTATCACGCTTAATCCGATTAGGAGGTGGTATTGGTTTACCATATTTCACTCTGAATAGCACATAGTCTTCCAAAGAGAACCAGCCTTCCAGAGGAAACCCTTCACAGCATTTATTGTCACAGTGGCCGCAAGTCTGAGGAGTGAGATGATTGAGTATTTCTCTCATCTCATTCTGAACCATTGTTGCCTGATTGGCATATTGAGAAAGAAAGGTAACCTCATTTCCTTTGCGTTGCATTAAAAGCTGATATTTTTCTTCAAGTGTATTTATACCCAATTTTGTTTATGCCAGTATCAGTTAACCGTTTAAGTTGTCTGCTCGGCGAGTACTATACATAAAGCGACACTATTTTTCAAGAAGAAATTTATAGATTTTTATAGAAAAAAAGTGAGAGCTACAGCAAAAGACTATTATTCAGGGGATTTGAACGCTGTTCAATAAGTCCAATGATTTTAACTGTGGGATAAATCCAAAAACTTATACCTTTACAATTGAACTTTTTCATTATAAATAGTGGGTAAAAGAACTTTTAATTTCTCTGCGAACTCCGCGATCTTTGCGGTAAGAAAAATAGGATATTAACTATGGACTATATTTTAGACAGATTGGCAGTGGGTGATATTGATGATGCCAGAAATATTCCTAAAGAAATTACAGCTATCCTTAACTGTTCTGAAGAACATGATACATCACGTGAGGGGATTGCTTACTTTAAAATTCCACTGATAGACTTTCAACCTATCGATCCTGAATATATTCCCAAAGCTGTAGCCTGGATCAAAGAGACGATAGTTGACCATAAGGTCCTGGTGCACTGTAATGCAGGAATAGGGAGGTCTTCTTCCATAGTCATTTGCTACCTCCATGAAATTGGTTTCGGTTTTGAGGAAGCAGTGAAGATTGTAAAATCTAAGAGACCATATGCAGTCCCTCACGGAGACCTCCGTTCAGCTATAATGATAGCCAAGAGGATGACTTCTTTTAAATGAGATAACCGTGGATAGCATAATTGTATACTGAATGATTAAGTGACTATGGGATAGGCTGCTGGTAATGAAGCGATACTAGTAGAATATTCCTTAAATAACAATATTTTATTCTGTCATTGCGAGGAGTGAAATGACGAAGCAATCGCACTCAATTCCAACTACTTAGAGATTGCTTCGCTATCGCTCGCAATGACAAATTATTATGACATTAGTTACAAAACGCTCTACTAGATACTTGATGCTGGATAGCTTGTTATATTTTGTTTCAGGATGTGATAAATCCTGTTACTTCTAAAAAAAGGGTTGTATGCATTTTAGAGAAGACTTAAGAAAGATTTTCATGAGGATTGATAGAAAAGGGTATAAGGCTTATAAAGATATTGAAGGTGCCTATGACTATGTTCATTTTACTTTGTTTATTGATCATGTCCAGGGCGATCCTTTTGCTTCGCCCTCCCGTATTAGAGTGGAAGTAAAGATGGCTAAAGCTGGCTTCCCGTCTGACATGTGGGACAGCAGGCTAAAGAAAATTGCCCTGGAAGATTGTTTGGCTCGGCAATTCTCTTTTGTGATAAGGAAGGCTTGTAAAGGAAAAAGAGGGATAGGAAAAAGCGGTCTCATTGACATAGATAGTAATAGACAGGAAGTTCTAGAACGAAACTCTGTAAACATCGATGACCAGAAGATTGAGGTAAGATTTGTAGTAGGACTTCCTGCTGCTGGCAGAACTGTCCTGGGGATTGAAGCAATTGCCATGTTTCTTCAGGAGATACCACAGATTGTTGAACAATCTCTGTTCTTGCGAAATCTCAAAACTCATGAATTAAGGACACACATTAAAACAGCCGAAGACCAGGGGGTGTTAAGACGATGGCTGGAAGGAAAAGGATTGGTAGCCTTTGTAGCTAATGGGTCTATTCTTCCAAGAAGAAGCGGAGTTGACGATCGTCCTTTGCAAATGAGTGTGGTGCCTTTTAAGTCTCCTTATGAGTTAGAAGTGGAAGTTGAACTTCCTAACAGAGGTATTCTAAAAGGTATGGGAATTCCTCAAGGGGTTACACTCATTGTGGGTGGGGGTTTTCATGGAAAATCTACACTTTTAAATGCAATTGAGCTGGGTGTGTACAACCATATATCGGGAGATGGCAGGGAGTATATCGCTACACGCGAGGATGCCGTTAAGATTCGGGCAGAGGATGGGCGAAATATAGAGAAAGTGACCATCAGTCCCTTTATTAGTAATCTACCACTTAAGAGAGATACGTTTCAGTTCTCAACTGAAAACGCCAGTGGAAGCACTTCACAAGCTGCGAATATTGTAGAAGCAATTGAAATGGGGGCAAAGTTTTTACTGATTGATGAGGATACCTCGGCTACCAACTTTATGATACGGGATGAACGGATGCAGGAGTTGGTAGCCAAAGAAAAGGAGCCCATTACTCCATTTATTGATAAGGTACAGAAGCTCTACAAAGACTATGGTGTTTCCACCTTATTAGTTATGGGGGGATCAGGGGATTACTTTGATGTGGCAGATACAGTTATTATGATGGATGCGTATAGACCGTGCTGCGTGACTGAAAGAGCTAAAGAAATTGCGTCCCGACATGAAGTTAAGCGAATAGATGAGGGAGGATCTTCTTTTGGTGAGTTTTCTCAGCGAAAGCCCAGGACTTCAAGTTTTGACGCCCAGAGGGGGAGAAGAGAGGTAAAGATTGATGCCAAGGGGTTAAAGAGAATCTTTTATGGTGAAGATTCTATTGATCTCTCATGTTTAGAGCAGTTAGTAGATATAGGTCAAACCAGATGCATGGGATTTCTTATATACTATTATGCGAAACATTATCTGGATAAGACTAAGAACTTGAAGGAAGGTCTTGAGAAAGCAATGCGCGATGTGGAGGAAGAAGGATTTGATATTCTACTGCCTTATAAAGTGGGTAATTTAGCCCTTCCCAGGATCTATGAAGTATCCGGTGCTATTAACAGAATGAGGTGTTTGAAAGTAGAGTAAAGACAGTTAGTGGTGCGAATAAATGAAAGCTGGGTTTAGCAGATGGGAAGAACAGCTTTATTGATAATTGATATGCTGAATGATTTTATTTTAAAAGGAGCACCTTTGGAAGTTGCTTCCGCCAGGGAAATTATATCAAATATAAAGATTGAGATAGGGAAGGCAAGGGATAAGGAAATTCCTGTTATCTACATTTGCGATTCACATGAGGAAGGGGATCCGGAGTTTAATCGAATGGGTTGGCCAACTCATGCTGTTGCTGGAAGTAGAGGTGCGCAGGTGATTGAGGAGTTAAAGCCGATTCCACAAGATAAGGTGATAAATAAAAAGAGCTATTCTGGGTTTTTTGAAACGTCACTGGAAGAGGTGTTAAAAGAAGATGAGATATCCGAACTTATGGTGACGGGTTGCGTTACTAACATTTGTGTGCTCTATACGGTAGCTGATGCGGTGCAGAGGAGGTATAAGGTCAAGGTTCTTAAAAACTGTGTTACCGGACTTAATCCTCATGATCATGAATTTGGGTTGAGGCAGATGAAAGAAGTATTGGGGGTGGAGATAGCGTAGGGATGAGGGAGCGAGAAGCAGGGGTCAGGGGATAGGGTATAAAATACTGTATGCTGGATAGAGGAGAGATGGGGTAAGTATATGAAATTTACAGTTGTGTGTAAAGCAAGAAGTGATCACAACATATAGATCTGTAACTGGCGTAAAGTTATCGGAGGTTTTAGTAGGGATACAGGGTGAAGATCCAAGAAAAAAGTTATGCCTGATAAGGTGTTTTTATGTAAACCCCGTTAGAAATAGGAAACGCTTTAGACAGTCGTATTCTATAAATTCAAAAACTCTTCTATCCTTTGCAGAAAATATTCAATATATTTTCTTAAGCGTTTCCGTAAAGTACCAGTAGAATTGAAATACCATTTACAATTTTTCTTGCTCTGGGTCACACATAGTTCATAAAGCTTATCGTTTATTTCTAACGGGGTAAACCCCTCTTGTTAATCCTGTGCACTTTTTCAAACATAGGCTTCAAAGGGGTAGTCGGGATCACTATAATTATCATCCCATGGTGGGATTTGAGAAAAGAAGTATTTTTCTTCAACGGGTGGGGCATGTATCTTGGGAGGCGGTCTGCTTTTAACATCCCCTGGCTGTGCTCCTTGGCCGACGCGAGCGTCAGCTCGGGCAGGCGGGCAAGCCACAGGCCTAAATGTTTAAAAACCCCGTGCGAAATGGTTGTGTCATAATAGAAAATGGTAGCCGCAAGCTTTAGCTAGCGTTTAGAAAATGTGATAATTCTTATATGTTTCGCAGGCTAAAGGCTACGGCTACCACGAGAATGCATAATTATGACACAGCCACGAATCACAGGGATGCACAAGAAAATTATAGCCACTTGTGTTTGTGTTGCCTCTAAGATGTGAAAGTGATGGCGATCAATAAGATTATATAAAATCCTTTAGCTCCATCATGTGTTCAGGGGTTCTCAGTTTATTTAATGCAACGTCCAAAATTTGCCTGATCCTTTCTCTAGTCAAATCAAGTTGCCATCCAATTTCTTCTAAAGTATGATCATGATTTTTCCCTATGCCAAAGCGGAGTTTGACGATCTCTTTTTCTCGTTGGGTTAAATCAGATAACGTACCATCCATCACCTGAGACAAATTAGATAAAACAGCTTTTTCTAAAATAGAATTAGTTCCATGATCCGAAAAGCTGTTGATTGGACTTTCACCCTCTTCTTCGATAAAGGTATCTAGTGGTATAGCATCTTTAAAACTTTGCATCACCTTCTCAACGGATTCTAGAGAAGCATCTGCCTCTTGGGCTATTTCTGTTATAGTAGGTTCCCTTTTTGATTTCTGCTGCAATCGTTTTGACGCTTTTACAAGCTGGTTCAATTTTTCACTTACGTAGACTGGTGTTCTGATTGTTCTTGATTGACAGTAAAGTGCTCTTATTATGGCCTGCCGTATCCACCAGGTTGCATAGGTAATAAATCTATGACCTCTCCTGTAATCATAGGTATCGATTGCTCTTATTAAACCTAGGTTGCCTTCCTGTATGAGGTCAGGCAAGGATAGACCATGCTGGACATATTTTTTGGCTATACTGATTACCAGCCGCAAGTTGGCTTGAACCAGTTTATTCTTTAATGTTTTTATTTCCTTTGAAATGTGAGCCATTCCTCTCAGTGTCTCGCTGAGTTCCTTTATAATAGTGCTTTGCTTTTTAATATATCTTTTGTTAGCAGGTAGTTTCTCCAGGTCTTTCAAAATATCATTGGCATTCATGCGACAAAGACTTACTTTGATTATGCGTTTGGATATCTCTGACTCAATTTTGTAGATTTTCCCTTTGAGCTCCTCTTTCGTTTTAGGACGGTTGCTTAGCCTTTTTTGCAAACGGTTAACCTTTTTCCTTTCTCTCTCTAACCTGATGATATCATCGAAGTGTTGAAAAGCACCGTTTAAAAGCTGAAGCTTTCTCCTGATCACTTTTGTTTTTTCGGAAGGAACCAGTTTGGGAAGCTCCTTTATAGAGAGCTGTTTCCATTTTATAATCAGATTCTTACATTCTTCTTCACATTCTTTTATGTGCTTAGCTAGATTTTTCTCCTCTTCTTCGCTTAAGAGAGAGAACCTACTTATTGACTTAAAATAGATGGTCAGTGGAGAGCGTGCTCCATCCTGTGGATCAGAATAGAGTTCGGTTTCTTGTTCGGAAAAAAATTTAGATAATGTACTTTCTCCTTCCTCAGGTTGAATAAAGAATGGAGACAAGTGTGGTTCAGATTGACTGGCTTTCTCTACCAGCCTCAATTTAGGATGCTCTTTTTCACTAATCTCCCCAGCAGGAAGATTCAAGTCACATTCTGCTACTTCTTCATATTCTAAACAAAAAATGTTGTTATTCATGACAACCTCCTCCATTTGACTTTGTGTCTGAAGGGGATCTCACACAAAAATCAGCATTGGGTGTAGTCCTTTACTATTTTACCTCTGCTGGCAGGAGCAACTTATGCAATTTTTATGTGTCTAGTATGATGAAAGCCGAGTGAAAATGATTTTTCAAAGCAAAGTGATACTCGATACAGCAGATCATCCAATTTAAACGGTTTCAAGATGTAATCATTTACATTAAATCGCAAGGCTTTAATGATGTAGGCTATATCGGAGCAAGCGGTTGCAATAATGACCATTGTCTCTGGTTTTAGCTCTTTTGCTTTTTTCAGGACTGAGATGCCATTTACCTGGCCCATATTGAGATCAATAATAACCAGGTCAAAGTCTTTGGTTTGAAGTGTTTCAATCGCAGCTTCTCCGCTTGTTGCTGTTGTGATGTGATAGCCTTCATCTGCAAGAATCTCATGAGTCACATCGAGCATATGAGGGTCGTCATCAACCAATAGTATATTGTAGTTTCTCCGTTCTGCTTTTTTAAATGAACTTGAGTTTAACATGGTACAGCTCCTTAAAAATAGTTTATGTGCTGAGGAAATTCATAACTGTATATGTTTCAGAACAAAATATATCGCCGTTTCCTTTGCGAATGAATAACCCTGTGCGATTATGAATACTCTATTGAAGATTATAGAGAAGGGCGATAACTATGAAAGGATGGGCTAAAATAGCTATCCGCCCTTCTCTACTTCTGAATGTGGAGGAAAAGAATAACCACGAAAGGAGGTGAATTTGCTGGCTATCGTTCCTCTTGGACTCATACGAGGATGTCTCGAAACAAAAGTGAGACTTTTATGTGATAACTGTCCATTAATCGCTAGGTGGCAACCAATTATCCTCGACCTTGACCAAATACCAGGGTTCTCCCCATGTTAATCCTTCTAATCCTATGTAGATTGGATATGCTTGACCCATTGCTAGAAGTGGTAAGAGAAAGCCACTTACTATACACTCGCACTGTAGCGCAAAGATGCTTAAGAATTGGGGGTCATCGTGTAGGAGTGTGGGTGATCTGAAGACTTAAAATCAGTAAAACATGG
>CAZOKO010000082.1:0-12356 GCA_964580455.1 uncultured Thermodesulfobacteriota bacterium
AACTTCATTACCTGAACCGAGCAATTGAACAGCCTGTTGTAGTTCGTTGGCTGGAATATCTATTGCCAACTGGATACGCTTTTTCGTGATACTTTCGGGAATGAGTTTCAACACTTCTTGAAGAAATTCATGGCCAGAAGGATAAGGTCTATTTGCTGCTATGGCGGCAGCAATAGCTACGGCGATCGCCCCTGCCTGTCCTTCAGGGTGTGCATGTGTAATAACCGCAGATAATAGTGCTTCTTGGGTGACGCGTTGTAAATCATGACAGAAAAAGCCTCCTACAGGAGCGACACGCATAGCTGCACCGTTGCCGTAAGAGCCGCTACCGAATAAGGTAGGGGAAATGTTTCTCCAATCTGCCCCCGCAGCTATCTGTCGTAGCAATCGTGTAGCACCACCACCGTATCCCCGATAGGGCTCTTCTTGATAGCGACGTGCAAAGGCTTTGGCCAATGCATCCTGCTCAATATGACCGTATGTCTTCAGTACTTCCACAATCGACAAAGCCATATGAGTATCATCTGTCCAATGCCAAATCTTTTTGGGCAGATTAGACGGTGAAGTATGATGTGGGGAAATATTGAAAAACAACTCTCCAAATGCATCTCCTACTGATAAGCCCTCAAGACTTAGCATTGCTTTCGATAAGCCGTTGGTCATATTGATACCCTGAAAGTTGCCTTCTTTTAATGTGGGTGCAGTATAGGATAAAGATGGTTGGGTGTCAATGATAGAGGTAGTATAGGGTATGGGAATTATTTTTTATGGGTGAAATCCTTCTTCTCACTCGCTCTGGGCTGAAGAGTGCTAACCGTTAACTGTTTTTCAAGTTGTTCTCAGAACCAATAAAACAAAGGGGTCGGACCTACACATTTGACAAACTAGAAAGCGTAGAAAGCGGGATGTAGGTTCCGTAGAAGGTGTCTTAGTGTAATCTTTTTCTACAAAGAAACTATATTACACATTTTCGGGCTGCTGCCCCCAGTGTTTATTCCAATAGTCAAAGGCAACCGGCCAGTTAGCCTGTTGGGACTGCACTAGAAAACTCATGATTTCATAAGCCTGCTTAATTTGTTCTTCCTGTTCGGGCCATGTTTCCTTCCGCTCTATGGCCTGAACCAGGCGCCGGCCAAGATCTGCGGAAGATTTCTCGAGTTGTGCATTTTCATCCGGGTCTTCGAACTGCAGCATTACACCGTTCACGCCATTGATAAGCCGTAAGCCAAACTGGGTCAGGATTTTCGTACAATAGTTCTCAACGTCTTCAGGCGGGGATCCACCGCAAGTTACGACGGTTGTGGCATATTTACCGTAAAAGCGCATGCAGTGAAGCGGCAGGCTGCAGCGGTCAAGGAAAGCCTTAAGCTGTGCGGTCACACCAAACATGTAATTGGGGACCGCAAATACTATGCCGTCGGCTGCAAGCATACTGTCTAAAATTTTTTCACAGTCATCCTGCTGGTGACATTTGCCTTTGGTGTGACAGATCTCAAGGCATCCTTTGCACGGATGAACCGTCAGTGAATCAAATGAAAAGAGTTCCGTCTGTGCACCGGCGTCTTCGACTGCCGTGAGCAGGGGTTTGAGCAACCTACCGGTAAAACCGCGCATGCCGCGCGGGCTTGCCTGGATAACTGAAAGTTTCATGGCATTACCTCATTTTGGTGTTAATAAAGCAAAAAATTAGAGTATCACACATCAGTGGCCAAACTTAAAGGACATAATAGCCGTACAATTTATGATTTCGGAAGCTTCGAGAGGTGGTCTGATTTGGATAAAATCGAATCAATTGCCTGGCTTAATGAATCGGCAACATAGTGGCGGTACTTGGGACCAATCAGCACCCCGTTATAGATAGTACGGGTCCCATCCAGATCAAATTCACGGGTGTAGGGGACATCCCAGTCAGGATAGTCAATAGTTTCGTAGACATCATAGCCGGGAAAGTGATGATAATTATGATGGGCATGGTTGAACATGGTGTCAGTATTTTCTGTAAAAAATTCCATGGGCTGCTGGACCACAAAATCAAAACCATCCCGTTTACCCTCCAGATAGGCACGGTTGGTGGAGAGATAATTCTCTTCCGGGTCCCAGACGGGATCAGCGAAATGATCCTGGCAGGTCACCACCTCGGTTTTACTGAAATCATAGCCCGAGACCAGTTTTTTTACTTCCTCAAGCAGGGGGTCAAGGTAGGCAGGTGAGAGCTTGAGCCAGGCTTCATTGGGAAAGTTATCCCAGGGCATCCCATGGACCGATACCGCAATCTTAACTGATGCACCTTGAGGAAGGGTATCCAAACGATCCTTTAATAGCTGGATAAATCCCTCACGCATGGGCGGGAAATGGCCCAGAGGGGGTGCCATGATGATCTTTATCTTTTTGCCATTTCCTCGCTCTTTTTCCCACTGTCGAATAATCTCGAAACTATGTTTAAAACTGTTGTGAAACTCCTCATAGTGGGAGTAAACGACCATCGGGGAAGTGAGAACAATGGTGTCAGCACCCCCGTCAAGCAGTTCATACAACTCCTGATGCATCTCCCAGGGGTCCATGGAATCTGCCCGGTGATTGGGAATGGGGCCATATTTATCCTGCAGTTTCTCAAAGACCAGATCCAGAACCTTATTTCGCTGATACTCCGCCGGAACTTTGCGGTTTTTAAAACCCTTACCGTAATACCACACCCGTGCGCGGTTCATGGTTTTTCCAGCCAGTGAAGGGATCCCTCCCTTTCTTCCCTTATAGAGAAAATAGCCACTATCAAGATAAATTCGATTTGTGGGACCCTGCCACTCAACTTCACCACGTCGGTACTTTTCGATGTAGGGAACACTGTCGATGTCAAACCTGCTGCCAAGATAATCGACCAGGTCCGTCGGCTCAAATTCAGTATACTCATAGAATCTCTCGGGATCAAAAAGTGCGATACCCATGTCCAGACCGGCAAAAAAGCGTCCCGGCCAGGGGATGATGACATGACGAACATGGTTAAAAATATTGTGCCACCAGTCGGGCTCATAAACCTCGGCGGTAGAAAGCCCCACCATAAAGATCGCCACCCTGCCTTCAGGGGTTGTGTCCTGAGTGGTGTACACATCATAATAATAATCAGGCTTATCTGGCCGGTTTTGGTACCAGGCCGTGATCTTATATCCTCCATAGAGAAGTACGACAAATACGATCAGTCCAATAAATAATTTTTTCATATCGTTCTCCCTTCCTTCTAAATATTTCTGACTTTACTCCACATAATTTTCAGCAGAGTCACAAACTTATGCGTTAGCCTGAAACTTAATTACAGGGGAAGAGATATATAACATAACGCCATTTTTGTGTCAATATATGCTTTAATGGAACTTACTTTCTATCAAAACCCCGGCAGGGCAGTTGAGGTAAGGGAGAATAGTTTCAATCCTTCCTTAACCAAAATACGAATGATCCAATGACTAAAACATCGCATTTCCAACGTCTTAGTTTTGGTCATTTTGTCATTTGATAATCGAATTTTTTTCGGTTTTAGGATTTGGCCTGAACATGACTTTTCGTTCAGACACTAAATAGCCAAATAAGACTTGACAGCCAAAATGTGCTATGCTAGTTATAATGAATGAACAATCATTCATTTTTATTTTTGTAAAAAATTTATAGTAATTGGCAACTTATGAAGAATGAAAATTTAAAAAGTGACGATAAGCACCAGAAGATAATCAAAGCTGCCCTTAAGGTATTTGCAAAGAAAGGTTTTTATAATTCAAGGGTTTCAGAGATTGCTAAAGAGGCAGAAGTGGCTGATGGCACGATATACCTTTATTTTAAAAATAAGGATGATATCCTGATTTCTGTATTTGAGACCGAGATGAAGGAAATGATTAGCAATATGAAGAAAGAACTCAGTAAGTCTCATGACACTATAGAGAAGATAAGGATATATGCCTTCCAACATCTGAATATGATTACCGAAAATCAGGAATGGGCAGAGGTAGCACAGGTTGAATTAAGGCAAAGCAGTAAATTTATGAGGGTATATATTAAAGATCATTATATGGATTACATAAATATATTCGCATATATTATAAGGGAAGGTCAGGAGAAGGGGATTTTTAAAGAAGGTATCAATACGGGCATAGCCAAGAGAGCTTTTTTTGGGGCACTGGATGAGATGGGGAGATACTGGGTGCTGTCGAGAAGTAAAAGGTATAGCGTGGAAGAATCCGCAAAACAGATAAGCGATATGTTTATACAAGGGATTATGAATTAAATGTAGAATCTGTTACGGGCTACGAGTTGCGGGTTGAGAAGAAAAAATAGCAACCTGTTTAAAACCCGGCATTCCAAATACTTAAGCGAAGCTTAAGCTGAATTTAACTTTTTAAGAGTAAGGAGGTTGTTATTATGAACATTATTGTGTGTATGAAACAGGTTCCGGATACCGAAGCTCAGATCAGGGTTAAGCCGGATGGGTCAGGTATTGTCGATGGTGATATCAAATTTGTGATGAATCCTTACGATGAGTATGGCGTAGAGGAAGCGCTTCTGTTGAAGGAGAAGTTTGGTGGTACAGTTACTATTGTTTGTCTGGGACCTGAACGGGCTGTGGAGGCTATCAGGACTGGATTGGCTATGGGTGCTGATAAGGCAGTTCACCTGGATGATCCGGCATTTGAAGGCGGAGATGCTTTTAGCACCGCTAAGGCTTTAGCAGCTGCCATAAAGGGGATGGAATGTGACCTTATCTTTTGCGGTAAACAGGCTATCGATGATGATCTCGCACAGGTAGGCTCAGCACTTGCTGAGATGCTTGGGATCCCTCAGGTAGTTGTTGTAACGAAAGTTGAGGTATCTGAAGATACCAAAAAAGCGAATGTGAATCGACAAATTATTGGGGGTGAGGAAATTATCGAAGTTCCCTTGCCTGCTGTGTTGACTGCTCAGAAAGGTTTGAATGAACCACGCTATGCTTCACTTCCTGGTATAATGAAAGCCAAGAAGAAGGAGGTTAAATCAGTAAAAGTTGCTGATTTAGGTCTGGACTCGAGTGCTGTAGGAGCAGCAGGAGCTAAAACGAAGATTATTAAAATGTATTCTCCCCCACAGAGGGAAGCTGGGAAGATTATTGAGGGAGAAACAGCCGAAGAAACAGCACCAAAATTGGCAAAGTTACTAAGAGAGGAAGCTAAAGCAATATAGGGATAATGAAAGGAGAATAATCATGGCAAAAGGAATTTGGGTTTTTGCAGAACATAGTGATGGGTCTGTAAGGAAGGTAACCTTTGAGATTTTAAGTGAAGCAAGGAAGATAGCTGACAAGATTGGGGAAGAGCTTTGTGCAGTCATTGCAGGAAATCAGGTGGAAGCGCTGGCTGAAAAGTGTGCTCCTTACGGTGCGGATAAGGTTTATGTAGTTGAAAACGAGGCGCTCAGCCAGTATACTACAGAGGGATATGCCAAGGCGTTAACTGATCTGGTCAAAGAGCATCAGCCTTCCATATTACTGGGTGGAGCTACTGTTACAGGAAAGGATCTTTTCCCCCGGGTAGCTGCCCGTTTGGAGACAGGTTTGGCTGTGGATTGTACAGATATTGGACTGGATGACAGCAATCAGTTTTTCGTAAAGAGACCGATGTATGCTGGCAAGGCATATGCAGAAGTAGGGTTTTCTGATGCAACACCAAAGATGGCTTCAATCCGTCCCAATGTACTTATTCCCAGTGAACCAGATGAATCACGAAAAGCGGAAGTTATAAAAGTTGCGACTGAAATTAGTGCGGGTGATATTAAGGCTAAAGTGGTTGAGGTGGTTAAAACAGCAGGTGAGCAGGTGGATCTCACAGAAGCCGAAGTCATTGTTGCCGGTGGCCGTGGAATGAAAGGGCCTGAGAATTTTAAGATCATTGAAGAATTAGCTGAAGTTTTAGATGCTACCGTTGGTGCCTCCAGAGCAGCTGTGGATGCTGGATGGAAACTACAGTCTGATCAGGTAGGACAAACCGGCAAGGTGGTGTCACCCAACCTCTATATTGCCTGTGGCATTTCTGGTGCCATCCAGCACTTTGCCGGAATGGGAACCTCAAAATGTATTGTGGCTATCAACAAGGATCCGGAGGCGGTAATATTTGGCAAGTGTGATTATGGGATTTGCGACGATCTCTTAAAGGTTATTCCCAAGTTGACTGAAGAGATTAAGAAGTTGAAGGCGGAATAGGGTACGGGTTGAGTAACACAGAGCAGCATAGCCGCAACCAAAACAAATATAACCACGAAGGCCACGAAGAATAAAACTAAACTTATCTGTTTTGTAAAAAGTCAAAAACCGAGTCACTCCCGCGGAAGCGAGAGTCCATAACAAACTGGATTCCTGCTTTCGCAAGGAATGACATGGAGTTGAATAGTTACTATTTTAAGTAGATAACGATCTTGAATAATAAAAAGGTGCATTAATGATTAGTTTGCTTGATGTTATCTATATAGTAATTGCTCTTGCAATCTTTTGTTATGGAGTTTATGGCCATGTTCGTCTATGGCTTATAGGGCAAAAGGAGGTAAGGGGTGGTTCTATATGCAGCAGGATCTGGTCGGCTGTGCGCTATGGAGTAGTGCAGAAATACTTTTTCAAAGAATTCTATCCCGGCATAATGCACCTCTTCATTTTAGTTGGATTTTGTATCCCGCTGGCGGTCATTCTTATTACTCAATGTCCCTTTTCTCTCTCTGTCACTTTTGGGAGGTATTTCTCATGTGTGCTTGATCTCATTGGTCTTTGTGCCTTTGCAGGATGTTTATTAGCAATTTTAAGGCGGTATTTGATAAAACCTGATCGTTTGGACAATACGGCAGATGATGCCATAACACTTATCCTAATCACTAGTATTTTCTTTTTTGGATTTCTGATAGAGGGTTTCCGCATCGCTATCACAACCCCCCCGGATGCTGCATGGAATCCAGTTGGACTGCTTACTGCAAAGGTACTTTTAGGGATTGGTCTTATACGGGAAGGAAGCGCCGTGTTTCTCCACCATCTCTTCTGGAGGATTCATTTCTTTCTCGTTTTGGGGTTTATTGCCTATCTTCCTTATTCAAAACTTTTTCATATTGTAAGTACTACTCTTAATATCTTCCTGAGGTCAACCGGACCAAAAGGGGAACTGGTACCTATAACTGATTTTGAGACTGCTGAAACTTATGGAGTAACTACTATTAATGAATTTACCTGGAAGCAGTTGCTTGACCTGGATGCCTGTACCCGGTGTGGAAGGTGTCAGGATCAATGTCCTGCCTACCTTTCTGAGAAACCGCTTACTCCTAAGAAGATCATTCAGGATTTAAAAAATCACTTGAAGACGGAAGGGAAAACACTGCTTGGCGGGGACAGCAAAGAAGGAAGCGAAACCACGCTTACTCCCATTGTAGGGAGTGCTGTTACGGCAGATGAAATATGGGCGTGTACGAGCTGTATGGCCTGCATGGAGCAGTGTCCAGTATTTGTTGAGCAAATTCCCAAATTAGTTGACTTGAGACGGTACCTGGTGATGATGGAAAGCAGTTTCCCATCTGAAGTCGCCGGCGTGTTCAAAAATACGGAAGTAAATAGCAATCCCTGGGGGATTGGGTTGGCAAGCAGAGGTGACTGGGCTAAGGTTTCAGGTGTGAAGGTACTCTCCGAGGCTGAAGACAAAGAAATCGATATCCTCTACTATGTTGGCTGTTCTGGGTCGTTTGATGATCGCAGTAAGAAAGTGGCAGAGTCCTTTGCAAAGGTTTTGCAGGCGGCAGGAATACGCTTTGGTGTCCTGGGTGCTGAGGAGAAGTGCTGTGGTGATTCGGCCCGCAGAATGGGAAATGAGTATCTCTTCCAGACACTTGCACAGGAGAATATAGAGTGCATGAAGAAATATGGGGTAAAAAAGATCGTAACGACCTGCCCCCATGGTTACAATATATTAAAAAATGAGTATCCACAGTTTGATGGCAACTTTGAGGTTTATCACCATAGCGAGTTTATTTTCAGGTTGATCAGAGAAGGGAAGATAAAACTGAGACATTCTATTGATCAAGCGATTACTTACCACGATTCATGTTACCTTGGCCGTTATAATTCTATTTATAGTGAGCCTCGGCAGATCATCGGTGGTATTCCTGGTGCGAAGATAGTCGAAATGGACCGTAGTTTTGAGAAAAGTTTCTGCTGTGGTGCAGGTGGAGGTCGGATGTGGATGGAAGAAGATATTGGAAAGAGGATAAACCACCTGCGCTTCGAAGATGTACTCGAAACGAAGGCTAACATAATAGGGACTGCATGTCCTTTCTGTCTGACCATGCTTGAAGATGCTACCAAAGATAAGGGTATGGAGGAATCAATTAAGGCACAGGATTTGGCAGAGCTGGTTTTAGGGGCTATGGAGAAAAAGGACAGTTAATAGCCTGGTCATAATGGATTGACTCTGGAAAATCGTTTAGAGATTTTGATATGAATAAGTGTTTGAGAACATCAGACTTTACTCTGGTTATCCTGATGATGGTGTTACCACTTGCCCTTTGTTTGTCTACTTTTCAGGATGTCAGGGCGTATGAGGACAGTGAATGTCTGGTTTGTCATAAAGATTATGGGAGATATCCAGAAACTGTGCCAGAGAATGTTTCCACTCTCTATATAGATGAGGAGAAGTGGGAAAAGGATATTCATTATGAGGTCGTTGGTTTAAGCTGTGATGATTGTCATGCCGATGCAACACCTGAAACTCATCCTGAGAAGGGGTTACAAAAAGTAAACTGCGGAGAGTGCCACGAGGAAGAGGCCGATAGCTATTATCAAACCCCCCACTGGACTGCCGAGGTAGAAGAGGAAAAACAAAAGCCTGATTGTGCTGATTGCCATATTCCACATGATACACGTTCTAATGATGATCCTGAATCTACTGTCTTTAAGGGAAACATAAAAGCAGTTTGCCTTTCCTGTCATCAGGAGAGAGAACCTTCATCTGCGTTATTTAACAGGCTGGCAGTGTTCAGGATTTCAGCACACAGAAAATCTGATATCTCAAACCGATTCGATTACGGCGAGTGTGTTAATTGCCACCATGCTCATGCAGTGGGGCACGGTGAAAACCCGTTGGCAGAGACACACTGTGTAAAGTGTCACTCTGTAGAGGCAAAGGCTGGAAAGCTTATCTTCGGTCCCTTTCACCTTGATCCCTCATTGAAAAACCAGCCGCTCGTCTTTTCTATTGAAGTGTTAAATATTCTTATTATACTCGGTGTACTTATTGTTTTTATCGTCTGGATTGTCAGGGGTTTTTTAAAGTCAAAGGATGATAAAACAGATCAGCAGTCTGAAAAGTAAGGTGATAGTGGTGGAACACAGGGAACATATTATAAGGTTATTGATTGTTATTGGAGTTGTTGTGGTATTTTTGTTTTTAATAAGATGGTTACTGATACCGCAATCATTTGGCAGGTATGGACACTACCGGGGAGATAATGTAGGTGAACAGATGGATTTGCCCCTGGTTCATATGGAGTCTTTCTTCTGTAAAGATTGTCATGAAGTGCAGTATGGGGATTGGCAGGATAATGGACACTCATTAGTCAATTGTGAAGTCTGCCACGGTCATTGGGAGATTCATAATGGCAGGGTTAAGACCATGACCGCAGTCAAAAATGATGATACCTGTATGATATGCCATCAGAAGATAACAGGGCGACCGGAGGATTTTTCCCAGATTGTAAGCCTTGCTCTGCATATGGAAGATAAGGAGAAACCTGAAGAAAGCGATCTGAATTGCTTGAGCTGTCATGATGCTCATGTGCCTTTGTAGTAATTATTGTTTGGGAGTTACTTTTTTTTATCCAATGACTTGGGATGTGATCTATGTAATTATAACGATACTAGATTCTGGATACTTGATGCTAGATGAAAAATCTAAACCTTTTATAATTTTCTTGAAGTGAAAATGAAAGAAAATCGAAGAGAATTTTTAAAAAAGAGTGGTAAACTGTTGAAAGGGGGGTTACTCCTTTATACGGCTGAACTTCTCATCCCGCGAGTTGTCTGTACCGGTGCAGGGCTTGAATACGATTGGGAAAAGCACTTGTATGGGTTTGTGGTGGATACCTACAAGTGTATCGGCTGTGGAAGATGTGTTAGAGCCTGTAAAGAGGAGAACAATGTGCCTGATGGGTTCTATCGAACCTGGGTTGAGCGGTATATAATTACCGAGCATGAGGAAGTGCTGGTAGATTCACCCAAGGGTGCTCTAGATGGTTTTGAAGAGCAGGATTTAAAAGATAAGGTTGTGAAATCCTTCTTTGTCCCCAAGCTGTGTAACCAGTGTTCTGAGCCCAATTGTGTCCAGGTATGTCCGGTTGGTGCAACCTATAAAACAAAAGATGGCATTATATTAATTGATGATAAATACTGTGTGGGGTGTAGCTATTGTGTGCAAGCATGTCCCTATGGAGTTCGCTATATTGACCATGATGGTAAAAGGGTTGCTGACAAATGCACCTGGTGTTACCATAGAATTGTTAAGGGGTTGTTACCGGCGTGCGTGTTGGCATGTCCTGTAGGTGCACGAAAAATTGGCGATCTCAATGATCCCAAGAGCGAGGTTAGCAGAATTGCAAGAGAGAAGAGGGTTTCTGTCCTTAAACCGGAGATTGGCAATGAGCCGAGAGCATACTATCTGGGTCTGGATAGGGAGGTAAGATAAATGCATGATCTGATAACGCAGGGGTTTGTCTACCCTAATGAGATACATGTAGCATGGAGTTTGATGATTGTTCTCTATCCTTATATTACAGGATTAGTCGCTGGTGCATTTATTGTCTCTTCACTCTATCATGTGTTTGGGGATGAGAGCTTAAAACCAGTAGGGAATATGGCGCTGGTTGCTGCATTGTGTTTCATATTTTTTTGTATGACACCTCTGCTCTTTCATCTTGGGAAACCACTAAGATGCCTCAACATCACGTTTACACCTAACCTTCAATCCGCAATGTCTACGTTTGGTTATATCTGTTTCTTTTATATGGGTATTTTACTGGTAGAAATATGGTTGGTGTTTAGAAAAGATATTGTTGAGCAGGCACAAGGGGGCTTCCTGTTCAAGAGATGGTTTTATAATTTCCTGGCCCTGGGGATTAAGGATATATCGGATGAATCACTTTTATATGATAAGAAGATCATAGGATTCCTGGCAGCTATTGGAATTCCATCTGCCTGTGTTCTGCATGGGTATGTAGGGTTTATCTTTGGAGCTGTGAAATCAAATCCCTGGTGGTCAACCCCGCTGATGCCTATTATATTTTTATTATCTGCCATAGTCTCAGGCATTGCTATGTTAATACTACTGTATATGTTCATTATGAAGATGAAAAAAGGAAAGATTGATGCTTCCTGTATTCAGTCTCTTTGTAAATACTTCTGGGGTTTTCTGATTATTGATGTTACTTTAGAGATACTGGAAGTGCTCAATATGGGTTATGAGGGTGAAGAATCCTGGGGGATTATATCACAGTTGATTACCGGTAAGCTTGCCTTCAGCTATATTCTGGTACAGGGTATTATCGGATCGATTATTCCCCTGGTTCTTTTGGGCATTGTTTCACTTCGCAAGGTAAAAGATAGTGTCTTGATAGTTTTTGCCTCTCTTTCTTCCTTTCTCATTCTCATTCAGGTTTTTGCCATGCGCTGGAATGTAGTCATTGGCGGTCAACTCTTTTCCAAGAGCTTGAGGGGATTTACAAATTATGCCCCTTCCTTTCTTGGGAAGGAAGGGATCCTGGTAGCACTTATTCTCTTTTCTCTCCCTTTCATAACTCTTTATATAATCAATCTGATATTGCCTGTCTTTAAAGATGTAACGGAGAGTAAAGCGGGTGCTGGTGAAGGCAGTGATTGATTTTTCTCTGTCTTTTTCCCTTTATGCCAAATTGGCTATGCACCTGTTTCCCGTCTTTACCGCCCCACTTTTCCATACCATTATATGATGTTTCCTTGCCCATTGAGCCCACGTTTTTACTAATGTTTCTTATGAAAACACCGATATTGAAAAATATGGTTTTTAGAACTGTAGAAATGTGCAAATGAAAGGAGAAGAAAACGATGGGCTATAAAAAATACCTAAAGACTTTATTCTTTACCCTGAGCTTATTTTGTATTCTGTTTAATAACTGTTTAACAGAGGCACAATGGGATGTATTGACAGTGGACGGGATAAGTGAAGATGTGGGAAGGTACACTTCCATTGCTCTTGACAGCAGCAGTAACCCCCATATAAGCTATTATGATAAAACCAACGGCAACCTGAAATATGCATATTATGATGGAAGCTGGCATATGGAGGTGGTAG
>CAZOKO010000083.1:0-12219 GCA_964580455.1 uncultured Thermodesulfobacteriota bacterium
GATTGGTTTTGAAGGAAGTTTTATAGAAATTATTTTAAGTTGCGGAACTGCTGAGTTGAAGATCAATTTTAATCACGAGATTTTTAGTTTATGCTTCATAAAATAGCGTTTTATCAATCATTGTGCTCCAACAGAAATGCAGAATAGTAACGCCACTGACTTCATGTCAAGGTACCTGGAATGATTTAAGGTTGCAGTGATTGATAAAATGGCAAACTGAACCGCTTATATGCAAGTGAGCAAAAATCATGAGCTTGTGCAGTTGACTCATACAGTTAATCATGATAGTATCTATTTTACTTTAGTTATATTATTTTAATCAGTTTCGTTGTTTGAAAGAGGAAAAAACGGTTTTTAAACCATTTCCTAATTCTTGCATTGAAAGATTAAAAGTAACATAGCTTAAAATTGGGTTTTAAGGAAAGGAGGTGTTTTAGGGATGGTTAAAGGAACTGTGAAATGGTTTAATGAGAAAAAGGGGTTTGGCTTCATATCACGAGAGGATGGAGATGATGTATTTGTACATCATACATCCATCCAAGCTGAGGGTTTCAAAACACTCAGAGAAGGACAAGAAGTAGAATTTGAGGTGCAAGATGGACCCAAAGGTCCTCAAGCGGTTAATGTTAGAGAAGTTTGACAGGTTAATGTTACCATAACGTGTCCATGAAATGGCAGTCATTTAATGATTGCCATTTTCTTGTCTATTCTATTTTCAGTACATAAATATCTAAATAAATCTCCCAGCGTTTCTACTGAGGGGATCATATAGTTTTAGTTGTTAGAATGAAATCTATTTTACCGCTCCCTTAATTATTGGCAAAACCCCATCGATCATCTCTTTCACATCCTCTTTAAACTCCCCATCTTCTTCCATGGCATTAACTATCACAGGACTCCATTGGTAGTATAGCTTTATGAGTTCCCGACCTTCTGGGGTTTGGCTTAGGACGTTATCACGGAAATATCTAAGAAGTTCTACTTCTTCTGAATTCTCACCAAAGATACATAAAGGTGGGCAAATGCAGGGCTTAGATGTGGTGGTGGTGGACTTCCTTGTGGTGGTTGTTGTTGATTTCCTTGTTGTTGTAGTGGTTATATCAACAATATTACCCGGATCACTTTCACTCTCGTCTACTGCACCATTGTGATTGGTATCTTCTTCTCCATCTAAAAGACCATCTCCATCTGTATCGGGATTAGTGGGATCAGTTCTGGTTGATGGATCTGCATCTGGAATAAAGAACCCTGCTGATAAATCTGTATCATTAGCAGCTGGTTCTGTTAAACCGCTTTCTGTTCCATCATAGATACCATCACTATCCGTATCTGGATTATTTGGATTCGTTTCACTGGAATCAACAATCCCGTTAAAGTTCAAATCTTCACCGCTTTCATTATTTGCAAAACGACCCACAACACCGGTAATTTTAGCATTCCCGTCGCAACGTCCATCTTCATCTGTGTCATCATCGTATGGGTTTGTCTCGCCAAGTTCAGGCTCATAGATCCCATTGTGGTTTTTGTCTTCATATCGATCTGGCAACCCATCCTCATCTGCATCTGGACACTCTAGATCCTCATTATAACAATCAGATCGAGCTTCTGTGACGAAAATTTTATTACACACCGGTTCATCAATATTTTCATAATAATTTACGCATGCATCATGATTCAGACATGCCTGTGAATATCTATTTGTTTCATGACAATCAATAGGAGAAATAATAGAACTTGGGCATCCTCCACCACAGCGACCCATACAGCCACCTCCACCAACGTAGTAATCTCTTCTTATCCAATGGATATAATTTGGTCCTGGGAAAAACGCTGTATGTAGTTCATGATCATTAATCATTGAGCAAATATCTGTACCACGGTTTATCTTGTCTGGGCTAACCTCACACTCATCACCTATTCCATCACCATCAGCATCATTTTGGTTAAGGCTAGGATAGTAAGGACAGACATCACATGCATCTCCTATTCCATCTTCGTCATAGTCATCAGATTGATTCATACTGCAATAACCTCTGAAACCGCTAGTAGCACATTGTGAATTTCTAGTGCATTCTTCTCCAAATTTATTCATTTCTGAAAAAGAAGTTATTGTACAAGTGCCTAAGTTGGGCCCATTAGGAGTATTAGGACAGTTATCCTCTTCATTTGCGATTCCATCACCATCTGAGTCTCCTCCGGACACTTCAAATTCTTCATAATCCCTCTTCCCTTCATTGTGGGGATCTTCCAGCAGACCATCAGGACAGCATTGTTCACTACAACTTCCTATTTCAGTAGCCCATGCCCTGGCTGATATATCATATGATCCCTCGGTATCTGGAACTACATATTGGAAAGTTATTGTCCGTGTCTGTCCTTCGCTGTAACTATAGGTCTTCCAGGGTAGATTACACGGGTCATCATATGGGTCATATACCGTAACCCCAATATGAGCCATCCCAGAAGTACCATCATTTCTGGTTTTCACCGTGATATTGATTCGTTTCCCCCGCTTCTGGGTTATTATCGCTTGGGTAAATATCTGTTATAATAATGTTCGGCCTCGCAAGTGTAAGAGTAAATGTCAAAGTATCTCCTGAATCATTCGGTGATAAAACATATTCATAGTCTTCATAGCCACTTTTTGTGAGATACATATAATAATTTCCTTCTAGCCCCCCTAAGGTACAGGGAGTAGTTCCCTGAACAGGACTAGTGGGGGAACCCAAACGAACCGCAGCTCCTGTTGGATTACTATGTATGGTAACGGAGTAGGAGGCATTTGCCTGTGTAACCAAAAACAGTGAGAGGAAAACAAACAAGAGATTTACTTTAAAAACTCGCTCTACTGCTTGGCAAATTAAGTCGTAGATAAATATCCTTTTCATTTTTCATCCCCCCCTAATAATAAAGTTTAGACTATAACCCCTTTTGTTTTACCAATAAAAAATCCCTTTTACCAATATGCAGTTTCTGGTGAAAGAGATTTAAACAATTAGATATTTAAAAATTCGATTTTCTCTTTGAACACTCCAGAGCATGTGTCCACACCCCTCCATTAAATTGAAACTTAAATGTTAGGTGCTTTCACATATATCAAACAATATATGTCCAGTCAAGCTAATAGCTGATTAATTCAGAAAATATTTATCAACACAAACAATTTTCATCTTGGTAACAACAATAAATATCTAAAAATCACAGAATAATCAATGAATGGAATATAATATCGAAATCTACCATTATCTACCAGATTCTGTTCAAACTGATATGATGGAGGATATGTCAACCCATTTACTCACCCTACCTTATGTGTCTGTTGTAGGTCGTTTTTTAAGACATTCAACCTGTGAGTGGAAATGATTAGTAAGGAGTTGGATAAAAAATAGTCTTGAAGCCACTACATGTTGGTGGTATGTTTACCTATTAAAAAGTCGGGTAACAGAGTGGCATTGCTGCCACTCCGTCCCCTCAGAACCCGTGCATGATAGTTTCCCATCACACGGCTCAAGCACTTCAAAAGCCTTCTTTGCATTAAGAATACCCGGTGATTAAAAGTACTTAAATCACCTTTGCGATACACACTGACAGCCAAAATCCTACGGTAAAGGGCGCATAGCTCACTCATGTGGCCTCATTTGCTTTCCCTTTTAAAAATGGTTCTGCCAACTTTCTCGCAACGAAGCACCTGTCAGAAGTCTGCACCCTTTCGGGTTAGGGAATAACCCCCTATCCAGCCTGTTACCGGCTGGCAGGTAGCGGAGAAGGTTAAGAGTATCAATAAGAATACTCCCGTTGCACTTATCACGGGATGGAATGTGGAATTAAAAGAATCTGAGATGAGAGAAAGTGGAGTTGATCTTATTGTTAATAAGCCATTTGAAGTAAATCAAGTCTTCAAGTTAGTTCAAGATGCTATGATACTAAAAGATCGGTTTAAAGTATCTTGAGAGGAACCAAAAACACTCTCCAACGTAAGCCCCCTTTAAATAACACTCAGGTAATATTTTTAAAAGATATTTCTTATCTACTATGTATCATAAACACTATTAATTTAGTTCCAATTCACATCACTGTAAAAAGTTACCTCCTGGTTCTCAATATCTATATCTCTTGTTTTCCAACCAGTATCAAGCCAATATTTAGCCTGGCTGTGTGTTGGATCATTAGCCCACCAGGCAGTATACTTTCGAGCTGAAGAAGGCAGTCTATCATCAATGAGCATTTCCACTTCTTCAAAAGTTATTGTAATCTCGTTTTGATTCTTAGGCAAACTGTTTAGAAATTTTGCAAGGTTATAATATTTTTGCACAATATAACTCTGTAGGATCAATTTGAAATCTTCTTTAGACCATATTTAATTTATACCATGCAACACTTTACACGTAAAGGAAAAGTACATTATTTAGCTCATAGTTCTCTTCGATCCCTTTGCGTTTTTTGTGGTTAAGATTTTTCAAATAAATGCCCTTATAATTCCAGGAATCTTTTTCAAATAGTAGCCCTTGCCTGCAAAACCCAGATCAGAACCTTGAAGTACATCAATCATACGAGCCATTCTTTTCTCGTTAAGACGTCTCAAAAGAAAAAAGAAATAACTGATACTATCCATGCTGCCCTGCTGTAAAACCTTTCTCCACTTTTTATCATAATCCTTAAAAGCACTTGTAGATCCCTCCATTTTTTCAATAAGTGCCTCACCAGCTAAAAGCCCCATCATCATTGCCCCTGCAATGGTAGTCATGGAAAAAGAACTAACGGTATCTCCGGCCATTATTACATTTTTATGATATGAGGAAGAAGCTGACAGGCAAACAGGTATGGAACACCCATAACGACGTGTAATACCCTTCACATTAAGTTTTTGAATAGATTCCTTAAGGTAAGCGTTTAAATCAATTTTCGCATCCTGCATACCCAATCCCTGGTAAACTCCAAGCAAATACCCATCACCATATCGCTGGGCATAAAATCCTACTTTTATTCCCTTCATTTCCCCATACATAACATCATCCGGTATATCCATACACTCAGCTTCGATTTCCAGTTCTATAAAACTCCCAATTTTTTTTCTCTTAAGAGGGAGATATTGAAAAACCTTACTCTTTGCCCCATCAGCTCCCACAAGATATTTTGCATCATATTTCTTGTCAGTATAGACACTTACCCTCTGCCCATCAGTTTCAATTGATTTCACTTTTTCACCAGTGACAATATCAATACCTTCCTTCCTGCATAGCTTCTCTATAGTTCCCTTCATTTTCCCTTCATCGACAAGAGGTATTGGATTTTTAAATGTCGAAACAAGTTTGTATTCACCAGATACCAGTTCCATCTTTAAAAGCCTTCCCACAACAGCATTGGATACTCTCAGTTTATTATTGCGAAATTCTAAAGCATCTCCTTCAAGGCTAAAGCTCTCTCCGAAAGGATAGAGAGCACACTGGCACCCACGATGTTTCCTGGCAATCTCCTTTCGTGCTTCTAGAATCAAAACCTTCTTGCCCTTAAGCCACAGCCCACAGCAAAGACCTGCATATCCACCACCAACAATTATAACATCATATTGCTCAGTCATTTTCTAATTCCTGCCTCCCCTTTTTTAAGCTCCTCATCTGAAAGTAGTTTGCCTGTGAAAGTTCCGGTGTCCTGCGTTGCCACGAAAACTGCATAAGAGCCCCATATTTCCGGTCTTTGCCATCCTGATTTATCCACAGCTGCATTCAAGAAGGACCACCCTTCTGTCTCTGTATTATCAGGCATAAGCGCATTTACCGCAATGTTGTACTCCTTAAGTTCCGCAGCCAACCCTCTGGTAAAACGGTTAATGGCAGCTTTACTCACATCATAGGCAAGACCGGTCATCGGCTCATGATGGATACTTTCTGCAACGACAGATGAGATATTAATAATATGCCCCTCTTTTTGCTCCACCATTTTTGGTAAAACAGCTTTTGTACACACGACAGTCCCTCGCAAACCTACCCCAATGATTGCATCCCATATATTAATTGGCATGTTTTCAAAGAGGACAGGCCGATTAGTAGCTGCATTATTTACAAGAATATCGACCCGCTTAAACTCTTTGATCGTTTTTCGTACCATTTCCTCAACTTCTTTCTCATTATTTACATCTGTCCTAATTGGGAGAGCTTTCCCTCCTGAAGATTGAATCTCATCTGCCGTCTCGTATATAGTTCCTGCGATAAACCGTGATTTCATTTTTGTCCTTGCAGCAATCGTAACAGCAGCACCTTCTCTGGCAAATGCCAGAGCTATCGCTTTTCCAATGCCTCTGCTTGACCCGGTAACAATGGCAACTTTATTTTTTAACTTCATGGATTACACCTTCGATACTACCCGCAGACTGTTTTTAATTATATAATCGAATGGGTATTAGAAATTACAGGCAATTTTGTGTAAGCAGAAGTCCTGCTATCGTTTTAGCATCTCTTATCTCTCCAGTTTTAACCTTTTCAATGGCTTCTTTAAATGGAAGTTTCACCACCTTGATAATCTCATCATCTTCCAACTTCTGCATGGCAGGTGTTAACCCCGCAGCGAGAAAAATATAAATGACTTCTGTGCAGTATGCCGGAGCACTACATATCTCTGTAAGCTTTCTTATATTAGTTGTCCTGTATCCTATTTCTTCCTCAAGCTCTCTTTTTGCACAATCTATGGGGCTCTCATTTTGTTCCAATCTACCAGCAGGTATTTCCCAGATAGTATCACCAATTAAATGTCTATACTGTTTTATCAAAATAACTGTATCATCAGACATCAGGGGAACTACCGCAGCCCCGCCAGGGTGGTTTATACATTCCAACTCCACATGTTTTTTAGGAAAATCAACTGTTTCTATAGAAAGGTCAATTACCCTTCCTTTAAACACATTTCTTCTATCTAATGTCTTTATAGTCAAGACGACTAACCTCCTAACTTATAATAAATTTGAGATTAAAAAATACCCTGCAATGCTTGATACTGGATTCGAGATGAGTTATTGAATGTGTATTTTATATTTCGCATCCAGTATCGAGTATCCAGCATCCAGAATCACGCCAATCATCGCAGTCCACTTATATTCATCTGATTAATCATTCATAATTACCCAGTGTCCTATATTGATCTCATGGAAGATAAAAGAGCGGGTTTCTAGCCTTATTATATCTTCTGATCTGAAAATGGAGTGAAGGTGATGCTGATGTATTATGAGAATTCCCCACTTTAGCAATAATGCTACCTCTCTTAACCCATTTACCCTCCTTCACTATATTAACCTGATTATGAGCATAGAGGGTTGTATATTTATCTCTATGCTGAATAATTATGATATTACCATAGCCTGAAAGTTTATTGGAAAAAACAACCTTCCCTGAATCAGCAGCTTTTACTGATAATCCTAAAGGTGCTCGGATATCAATGCCATCATATTTTCTGCCTTTTCTAACTCCAAAATAAGATACTACCTTGCCTTTAACCGGCCAGTTAAACCTTCCCTTTGGCTGTAATATTTTCACCTTCTTTTTCGGTGGTTCTTTTTTGAATACTCTAACCTTGCGAACCTTTACAGCACCAGGAATGAAAATTTTATCCCCTGCCTTTATCTGAGTATCATCTTTAATATTATTTAATTCTGCAACTTCCTGCAAATCTACATCGTACGTTTTGCAGATTCTCCAAAGAGTCTCCCCTTTATTTACAGGATGATATATTCCAATTACAACTTTAGGGGGTAAGGGAACAAACTTAGCAGAAAGGCAGGCAGAAATGAAAAGAAAAGGGAATAATAGAATTGTAGTTTTCCAAATACTAAAGATACCTTTCACCAGCCAGACTTTTTAACCTTAATCCACTCCTACCCTGCCTTCGCCCTTGAGAAACTGTGTCACAATAGAAAACGATAGCCGTAAGCATTTGCTTGCGTTTAGAAGCAAAAACACATGATTAAAACACAGCCTCTTTAAAGGAGAGGGTTTTGGTGGGGGTGAAACTATAAACTTTTTTGTAATATAATTTTTGAAACGTTCTAATAATTTTTCAAGACAATTTCTTGATTAAACTCATAGCCTTTTTTACTGCTTCTTTAGGTGTTTCAACTGTTATGATCTTCTTGCTCATATCCCAGGTGCGTAACCCTATTACTGGTTTTCCCAATTTTAGAGCAATAGCAATTTCAGAGAGGGTACCATAACCCCCCTCAACAGCAATAAGTGCGTGTGAAGAACGCACAACTAAAACATTTCGAGCATGGCTTAAGCCTGTTACAATCGGTATATCGATAAAAAGACTGGCATCTTCAAAAGAAAATCCAGGAAGGATACCGATAGTAACTCCTCCTTCCTGTTTTGCACCTCTGGCTGAAGCTTCCATTACTCCACCCAAACCGCCACAGATAAGAAGAGCTCCCTTTCTCGCAATTTCTCTTCCTACCTCTTCAGCTAAACTCTCAATTTCCAGGGAACACTGTCCCGCCCCAATAACACCTATCTGAATCGATTTCACGCTTCTTTAACGATAATAAATTTAAGAAATCCCAGGTTTGCTATGGATACTACCGAGGTTACTATAATACCAGCCACCAAAACCCCTAATGCTATGGTAACAAAGGATTTCTTGCGATCCATTTCAAGAAACCATGCAACAAGACACCCCGTATATGCACCGGTACTGGGAAAAGGTATTGCCACAAAAAGGAAAAGCACCAAATACTCCCACGTGTGTTTTGCTAATTGGGCTTCTACTCTTTTTCTCACTCTGTCCAAATACATAGAAAATATTCTTTTGTAAATTTTAACTTTCATGAGGTATGTATGGACATAATCCAAAAAAAAGAAAACAGGAATGATTACCAAAACATTAGCAATAACACAGGTAATAAAAGCTGGAAACCACCCTACACCAGAAGCCACAGCCACTGGGATTCCTCCTCTCAACTCTGAAATTGGTAAAAGACTTAAAATAATCCCTTTTATAAATCCATCCATTTCATTATCCTAAATTAGGACGTAGATTTTCGCAGAGCTTCTTCGTGTGCTTCGTGGTTCGGAACCTTGATAATCTGCGACATCTGCGTCTAAAAACTAAGTAGTAGAGTTTATAAGTCCCATTGAAGTAGCTCTTCAAAGGAAGAATGATGTGTGCGATCATTCCTTAGGGGCGTAATAGAGATGAATTCCTGGCTGATGGCTTCAATATCAGAAGCATCATCTTCTTCATAGTTTTCATCCTTCCTGCCAATCCAGTAATATTTCATACCTCTAGGATCAATCTTCTCCTCAATAGTGTTATTATGAGTATTCTTACCCTGTCTGGTAATCCTGTATCGACTGATCTCTTTGCCATCTGTATCAGGAACATTCACATTCAGTATAGTCCCATCAGGAACTCCATTTTTAGTTATGAAACTTGCCAACCTTAAGGCAAATTCTGCAGCAGGCTTAAACTTGAAATCTCTTTTCGTTGACAGCGAAATCGCAAAAGAAGGAACTCCCATTAACCCCCCCTCTACAGCAGCCGCCACAGTTCCTGAGTAATTGATATCATCACCCAGATTCCCCCCTTTATTAATACCGGAAACAATAAGATCTGGCTTCACCTTTAGAATAAAATTAATCCCAATGTTCACACAATCCGAAGGCGTTCCATTGATCGCATATTTCTTGTCAGAGCATTTAATTACACGTAATGGTCGGTGAAGGGTTAAAGCATGACTTACTGCATTTCTTTCTCTGTCTGGAGCTACTACCCAGATATCACCTAAAGAAGCAAGGGACTCAACCAAAGATTTAATCCCTTCTGAAAAAATACCATCATCATTAGTTACTAATATTATCAATATTTTTTTGGCACTATAGTCACTCTTCCGTAACTATTGCGCAAACTCCTTTGGAGACATTAATATCATAACAGCTACTGGTTTAAGCTTATTAAACCTACCACTTTCTTTCAAACATATAGTTAGCTGTGTCAATTAAAGCATCCTTTATCGGTGAAGGATCGAGCTCCTTAAGATAGAGCAGGGATGAATTAATATACTCTCTGGCTCTCGAAAGAACATAGTTAACGCCCTGGTACTCTTCCATTAAATTAGTAATAATAGATGTTTTCTCTTCATCAAAACGGTCATTCTTTAAATTCTTAAGGATTGTCTCCCTGTCTTTGGCAGAGGCTTCTTTTAAAGTGTGGATTAATGGCAATGTTATCTTTCCTTCCTGAAGGTCCTTACAAATAGCCTTACCAAACTTCTTATCTTCGGCAATATAGTCCAGGGCATCATCCATCATTTGAAAAGCAATACCCATATTAAGCCCGTAATTTCTGAAATTATCCTCTAACTTTGAAGAAGCGTCTCCCAGAATAGCACCTGCCTGACAGGCTGCTGCAATCAGGCTTGCCGTTTTCTTGGTTATTATAGTAATGTATTCTTCTTCCGTTAAATTAGCATCGTTACTCTTCTCTGTTTGCATGGTTTCCCCCTCTGCTACCTGAGTAGTAGCATCAGAAACAACCTTCATAATCTTTATATTCCCTATCTCAACCAGGAGAGAAAAAGCTTTAGAAAGGAGAAAGTCTCCCACCAGCACACTGATTTGATTGCCCCAAACCGAATTGACAGAAGAATTCCCCCTTCTTATCTTTGCATGGTCGATCACATCATCATGAAGAAGTGTAGCGGTATGAATATATTCAAAAATACAGGCCAGTTTTATATGTTTATCCCCACTGTAATTACAGCATTTGGCAACTAAAAGGAGCATTAAAGGACGAAACCTTTTACCACCGCCCCCGATAATATAACTTCCTGCCTTATTGATGACAGGAACATCTGAAGATAAGACGTTTATTAATTCTATCTCAACCTTTTCAAGCTCATCGCCAATCAATGAAGAAATCTGCTGCATTTTATACACCTTTATGATACTCTCGCCAGTGTGAGCACATCCACTTTTTGTGCCCCTGCCTCAAGCAAAACTCTGGAACACTCCCCAGCCGTATTACCACTTGTATAAACATCATCCACTAAAAGGATATCTTTATCTTTAACCTTACCATTATTTAAAAGAAAAAAAGCATTTTTAACATTTTCTTTTCTGTCCCTTTCGCTTAAGCCCACTTGTGGTTTTGTCCACCTGTCTCTAATAAGAGAGTAACTATCAAGAGGGATCTTATATTTCCTGCTAACCGAACGTGCCAGAAAAATAGCCTGGTTAAATCCTCTTTCCCTCAATCTCTTAGGATGAAGGGGTACTGGAATAATTAAATGATATGTAGCACTTTTTAAAAGATACTGCATTTGATAAGACATAATATTCCCTAAGGTTAAGGCAAGGTAATTCTTCAATTTATATTTAAAAAGATGAATGGCCTTTCTAAGCACACCATCGTAATATCCAACTGCCCGTGCCTTATTAAAATATCTTTCGCCAGTAATACAATCTCCGCAGAGATGGTCAGTCAACACTTCAGAATAAAAAGGTTTGCCACACAGGATGCACAAAGGGCTTCCAATATACTTTACCTCAGACAAACAGTGAGGACAGATTCCTGTCTCTTTCTTAGAACTAAAGGTTGTTTTACAGATTGAACAGACAGGAGGAAAAATAAAATCAATTACTGGTTTTAGGGAAAAGCCCATAATTAAACATCTTGGAAAGTCAGCAATTTATTGAAATTAAAAATGTTTTTCAGTGGTTATTAAACTTGCCCTACTCATGGAATAATGGAATATTGGAGTATGGGAATCATGAGCACTACATAAGACTTCATAAAGATTCCTTCTTATCTAATTCCTTGCTCTCATCTTTTAAATCCACTCTTGGTGCGTCTGCCCAAAGTCTCTCCAGTTCATAAAATTCTCGAAGGGGTTGATAAAAGACATGGATAATAACCTCATCATAATCAAGCAGAATCCACTCGCCTTCATTAAAACCCTCAATTCCCAAAGAGTAAATTCCCTCTTTTTTTAAATCAAGTTTAATGGAACTGGCAATAGCCTGGACCTGCCGACTCGAACTACCGCTGCAAATAATGAAATAATCAGCAAAAGATGAAATCTCTTTGATTTCAATGGCAATTAAATTAAGAGCCCTCTTTTTCAACGCGGCTTTAATACAAAGATTAAATTTCTGATCTTCTTCTTTTCCCATTACTCCTTTTTTTGGTTCTTTAAAGTATTGAGTGGGTAACATAGAAAATGGTATAATCCTGGGAAAA
>CAZOKO010000084.1:0-12159 GCA_964580455.1 uncultured Thermodesulfobacteriota bacterium
GTAAACCCCATCTGTTTGACATACTCTACCAATTTAACCGCCAGTTCACGGTAGGTCATCCACCGATTACCTTCTTCTGGAACCCTCATCCAGGAACCCAGATGTACTTCATAAATAGAAATGGGATGGTCAAAAGGAACCCACTTTGACCTGTGCTCCAGCCATTCCTGATCATGCCACTTATAACAATCGATATCCCAGACCATAGAAGCTGTTCTTGGACGTATTTCCATGGCAAATGCAAAGGGGTCGGACTTCTTAATTCGCTGACCGAAGTAACCGAGGACTTCGTATTTATAAAGAGTTCCCACAGAAATTCCCGGAATAAAAATCTCCCAGATACCTGTTGATCCCATCCGTCTCATGGGATGGGCACGATAATCCCATGCATTAAAATCACCAACCAAACTTACCTGTTTGGCGTTAGGGGCCCAGAGAACAAATGAAAACCCTTTGACTTCCCCGCACCGTTTGCGATGAACCCCTAATTTTTGGTAAGCTTGATGATAAGTTCCTTCACCTGTATTACCCAAATAAAAATCACTCAGGGTTGGGAGATAACGGTAAGGGTCTTCCTGGAGACGAACTCCATGATTGTTGCTTTGAAACTCTAATAGATAGGGGAGGAAATCTGAGTGGTCTTTCAAGATAATTTCAAAAAGACCATCTGAATGGACTTTTGTCATGGGATATTTGGTAGCAACTCCAGATTCCAGTATAACGGAAGCTGTTGTTGCCCCCGGCATAAAAGCACGGATAGCAATGGAATCCTTCCCATCCACTTCCACTTTATGATTTCCAAGGATTGAATGAGGGGATGGATGTTCCCCTTTTACGATTAAATCAATTTCCTCTGGTTTTAAAAGAGTGTTCATGATTTTAAGTTCTACAGCCAACATCCTTTACCGGGATGATGAACGTTTTGAAGGTTCTTCTGTTGAAGTATAGTTTCCTTTCTTAATTACGGATTCTATTGAACTTACTAGAGTCTTTAGATGCTCATTTTCTTCCAGCAACCTCTTTAGGACAGTTTCAATTTCAGAGGGTATGGCCAATCCTTTATTTTTCAAATCTGCCACTTTTCCCTCCAGTTTGTCCTTCCCCTGATAAACTACCCTGTAATTACGAATTTTCTCCATGAGTTGCTTCTTTTCTGCTATTAATAGATTAAGACTATTTTGAACATTCTCGAAAGATTCTTCAACCCCATTCATTTTTTTAGCTTTTTCTTCCAGTTTTTTCATCTTTGTTCTGAGTTCTTTGCTTTCATTTTCTATTCTCTCAATCTGAGTACTTATTTGTTGAAGTAGTATCTTGAGGTCAGGTGGTTTCTCTCCTTTTAATCCCCATACTCCATAACCAACAAGTATCCCGGCAACAAATAAAGCTATCAATTTAATCCTGCTGTAACCCATGTTGCTTTTTACTTTTTCTTTCACTGTCTTTTATCCCTCCTCCATGTGAACTTCTTCTTCCTCCATGTGAACTCCTTCTTCCTCCATGTGAACTTCTTCTTCCTCCATGTGAACTTCTTCTTCCTCCATGTGAACTTCTTCTTCCTCTTCTTCTATTTCTTCCTCCTCCTTTTCTACTTCACCTTCTTCTTCATGGTCTGGCATGGCTTCTCCCGATGGAGCTATTTCCTCACCTTCTTCATCTTCAGATACCACTTCCTCCTCATCTTCTGTATCGGCAATTTCTGATTCCTCTTCAGGTACAACTCTATCATCTTCGCCTGTTGCTACTTCCTTTCCCCCTTCATCATCAGGTTCTTCCTCTTTAATGTCGGTATCTTCTTCAGTTGCAGGGGATTTTTCCTCTCCTTCTATACCGTTCTCTTCCCTGGGTGGTATTGCCACTTCTTCCTTTTCAGGTGTAACCTTTTCCTCTTCGGTTGGAACCTCTTTTTCTTCTGCGATATCTTCTTCCTTCTCTACCCGAATAGGCACTTTTTTCTTCTTAACCCCTCTTATGGCTTTAGGATCAGTCTTTTCAACTTCGGTTTTGCCAAGCACCTGGGTAATCTCTTTTTCTTGAGCAGATTCTCCTTTTTCTAAAGAAGAGGTCTTCTTCTCTTCCGCTTTGACAGGTATTCTTTCTGCAGCATCAGGTTCCTCCGGTAGCGAAATTACAGAAGTAGTACGCCTCCTGATTTTTATTTTTTTTTCCTCTGGTTGATTGATAAATTTGGCTTTAATCTCTTCCCTTTCTCCTTCAATGTACCTAATGGTTAGTACCGTTACTGCGAGAAAGGAACAAATTCCTAATAGTATGACTGCTCTCTTAGTCATCCATTCTCTCTAGTAAAGTTTTATGCTAAATAGTTATGCTTAATCAGCAAATTACTAATTATACCAGTTAAACGCACAAAAAAGAAGACTAAAATTCTCCATTTTCTTTATTCCCCTGGAGTTCTTTTTTTAGTCTTTTTACCTCTCTTTTCAAAGAGAATCTTTCTGCTAAATCCAAAAAGCTTCCCAGCACAACGCCAACTAAGAATGGAATTAAGATTAAAAGAGAAATTGGAATAGGCCTGAGTAAAAAACCAAAAAAGCTAAGCTGAATTGACTGGGAATTTGACAAGGAAAATGTTACAAAAAACAATATGATAAGAGCAAAAAAAACAGTATTTAAAAAGTTTCTCATAATAACTTACCTCCTACTTTTAGACCACGGGAATGGTTCAGTTTTATATTGTAAAATATTTTAAATATTGTAAAGTTTTTTGTGAAGAATTTTATTCTTCCTTCCTAATGACCATGGTAAATTAACTTGACAGAATCAGGCTATAACTATTATTATGTGCATACTTTTTTATGAACAATTCTAGCACATTTGTAAGAGAGGTTCCATTGCAAGAACTAATAATTAGAAAATTTAAAGAAAGTGCGGATTTAAAAACAGCTTTTGCTCAAAAAAACTGTAAAAAGATTGTAGAAGTGGCACACTTTATTTCGGAGTTATTGAGATCAGGCAATAAAGTCATGATCTTTGGTAATGGGGGAAGTGCTGCTGATGCACAACATATTGCTGCTGAGTTTGTTAATCGATTGCAGAAAACCAAAAGAGACAGGCCTCCACTTGCTGCTTTAGCACTTACCACAGATACTTCTACGCTGACCAGCATTAGTAATGATAGTGATTTTTCTAATATCTTTTCTAGGCAGATTAGAGCGCTGGGTAAGAAGGGAGACATCGCCTGGGGAATAAGCACCAGTGGAAATTCTCCTAACATGATCAAGGCAATAAAAGTTGCGCATGATATGGGAATAAAGACCCTGGGATTAACCGGAAAAGGGGGCGGTGAGATGGGCACCCTGGTGAATTACCATCTTAATGTTGAGTCAAATGATGTTCCCCGCATACAGGAAGTTCAAATTACTCTGAGTCATATCATTTGCGAACTGGTTGAACAGAAACTGCTTTTTCAAGACTGAATATGGACCGATTCGCAGAAAGTCCATCTGCGGCGTGTTCCTTGCATCCGGAGTTTTTTACTGTACCGTCTAATTTCTTACGAGTGAATCAATATGGGAAAAGGATCAAAATCCATAAATCTTGAAAAAATAAAGACAGTTCCTTTACAGGGAAGGCCAAGCAAAGTAAACGTCAGGGACTTTGGCAAACCTTATGAGAAAGGGAAGAGTTTTAAAGAATTTTTGGATACCCTCCCAACTATCTTAGCTGCCAGGGATATTAAGGAAGTCGCTCAGCGGGTAGTAAAAGCTTATCAGAATAAGAGACCAATCATCTTTGGAATGGGTGCTCATGTAATCAAAGTAGGATTAAATCCCCTGATTATTGATCTCATGCAAAAAGGTATTATATCTTGTATTGCCATGAATGGAGCGGGTATTATCCATGATGTTGAAATAGCTCTTTCTGGTAAAACTTCTGAAGATGTATTGTCCAGTTTGCAACGCAGTGAATTTGGCATGGCAACTGAGGCTGCAAATGTAATTAATAATGCCGTGGAAACGGGTGTGAATAACAACTGGGGAATGGGAGAATCTACAGGAAAAAAACTTTTAGAATTGTCTGCTCCTTACAACGAGATGAGCCTGCTTGCTATGGCATCTAAAAATGGAACACCTGTCACAGTTCATGTAAGTATAGGAACAGATACTATTCACATGCACCCAAATTTTGATGGTGCGGCAACCGGTAAGCTGAGTCACAATGACTTCATAAAGTTTTCTTCCCTTGTTTCACAGCTTGAGGGAGGAGTGTTCTTTAATATTGGTTCGGCGGTTATCTTGCCTGAGGTATTTCTCAAAGCCTTAAGTCTGGCCAGCAATTTAGGTTTTAAAATGAAAAATCTGACTACGGTAAATATGGATTTTATCCGTCATTATAGACCCTCAGTTAATGTTGTGGAACGTCCAACTGCATCAGGTGGAAAAGGATATCACTTGATTGGACATCATGAAATCATGCTGCCACTTCTTTCAGCAGCTATTTTGGAGGGGCTATAAGTGTAAGGCGGTTTACCGCGTAGATCGCCCCAGATAAATAGCTTCGCCATGGTGAAATAAGCATTTTCCCAGTGGAACAATCTACTCCTTGCACAAAACAAGCATTTCACATGGTAAACATTTAACGGGGCAGGCAGAGAATGCGGAGGAGAAAATCTAAAAAACTCTGCGAACTCAGTGTTCTCAGCGGTGAATATAGTGAGAAGAAGTATGGAAAGGAAAATAAAAATCATTGCAGGAAATGTTATAGCAGAAGCAAGTCTACTCAATACTTCCACTGCTGATGTCATCTGGAATTCGCTCCCACTTGAATCGACCTGTAATCTTTGGGGAGATGAGATCTATTTCACCATTCCCATTTCTCATGGCCTGGAAAAAGATGCCTGTGATATTGTAGAAAAAGGTGACCTTGCATATTGGCCACAGGGACCTGCGTTCTGCATCTTTTTTGGTCCCACCCCGATCAGTAAAGGAGATGAAATAAGACCTGCAAGTGCAGTCAATGTTTTTGGAAAGGTTATTGGGGACCCTACGATCTTTAAGCAGGTCTCATCTGATGCGCCTGCTAGGGTGGAAAGGGAAGAATTATGAAAAAAGGGGATAAAATTATTACCCTGTTTTCTACAGGGTTTTACACTGGTTATTTTCCTATTGCACCCGCTACCTTTAGCACTCTAACACTGGGGATAGCAGTTTATCTTCTCATATCACACCTTAACCCTTATCTTTATGGCTTGCTTACCCTTATCCTCATTTTTATAGCAATCTGGCTCTCGGATAAATCGGAGAAGATCTTTAACAAGAAAGATTGCGGCCATATTGTTATTGACGAACTGGTGGGATTTTTAATCACCATGTTTCTTTTGCCATTTAACTGGCTTTATATTGTGCTGGGTTTTTTCATTTTCCGTTTTTTTGACATTGTCAAGCCTCCACCGGCAAATTTCTTCAACAACAGAAAGAAGGGTGGACTGGATGTGGTTTTAGATGACGTAATAGCGGGGATATATTCTAATTTGTCCCTCCAGGTTTTACACTATTGGTTACTGAGTTAGTAGCGCGTTTCGTAATAATATTACAATCAGTTGTCATTGCAAGCGATAGCTAAGCAATCTCTAAATAGTTTGAATTAAATGAGATTGCGGAGTTTATTCCGAGACTTTTTGAGGAGATTGCTTCGTCACTGCGTTCCTCGCAATAACATAAAATATCATATTATTTAGGGAACATTCTACCAGATGCTAAATGCAGGACGTATATATGCGTTTATGTTTTATCCAGTATCAAGCAACAAGTATTAAGTATCATTATGATTGCAAAGAGAGAGGAAAGTGAAAGTCGAAATAATAACCATAGGTGATGAGCTTATTTCAGGGAACTCTCAGGACACTAATGCTACCTTTATAGCCGATCAACTCCATACTATTGGAATCGAAGTGGTAAAGATAACAACAATAGGAGATGATACAGGAAAGATAGTGGACGCCTTGAAAAATGCTCAGCAAAAGGTTGGTTTTGTGATAGTCACCGGTGGATTGGGTCCCACGGTGGATGATATAACTTCACAGGCTGCTGCTGAAGCTCTGAGGAAGAAACTGGTGCTCAACAAATGTGCCCTCAAGGCTATGGAAGAACGCTTTCAGAAGTTTGGCCGCAAGATGAGTTCTAATAATGTGAAGCAGGCCTATTTACCTCATGACTCAACTATCATCCCTAATTCCACAGGAACTGCATGTGGATTCTCCTTAGCCAAAGGTAACACCCTGTTCATTTTCCTGCCAGGTGTTCCCAGAGAGATGAAAAGGATGCTTGAGGAGACCGTTATCCCTTTAATAAAGAGAGAACAGCCTGAGACCACCATCATCAGTTCATGTGTGTTAAAAATCTTTGGGAAAAGCGAATCTTACTGTGATCAGATGCTGAGTGATTTGATGAAAAGCGAGAAGGAAATTAGCTTCGCCTTTTTGCCCCACTACCCGGAAATCTACATTAAGCTAACCATGCGTGGTAAAGATAAGAAGTATATGGAGAAAAAACTCAAGGCAGTAGAGCGCAAGATTAAATCCAAAAAGATTCTGGGAGATGTTGTTTTCGGAAAGGATGAGGAAACCCTGGAAGAAGTTGTAGGCAAACTATTGAGATCAAAAGGTGCAACCATATCGGTGGCAGAATCATGTACGGGTGGACTTATTACTCATCGGCTTACTAATGTTCCTGGAAGCTCAGACTATCTGGAACGATCCCTCATTGTGTACAGTGATAAGGCTAAAAAGGAGTTGTTAAAAGTGCCCGCCAGTATACTCAACCGTTGTGGTGCGGTTAGCAAGGAAACAGCAGAACGTATGGCAAAAGGAGTAAAAAATTTAAGCAAAACGACTTTCGGATTAGCAGTAACAGGTATTGCAGGACCTGCAGGCGG
The DNA here is from genome assembly GCA_964580455.1 of uncultured Thermodesulfobacteriota bacterium. GTDB lineage: Bacteria > Desulfobacterota > WTBG01 > WTBG01 > WTBG01 > CAZOKO01. Next base: position 6,895 of record CAZOKO010000084.1, read on the forward strand.
GATATTTGAAAAGCCAGTAGGGACAGTGTTTATCTCACTTTCTCACAAGCGGCAGGTTAAGACTCAAAAGCATAGTTTTTACGGTAACCGAGAGCAGATCAAGTTCATGACCTCCCAATATGCCCTGGATACAGTAAGAAGACACCTTATTGAAAATTAATTTCAATGTTTACTATCCAGTCATTATTCCCTTTCTTATACCAATATCTGCTAGTGGTTCGTCCACTCCTTCTCTCTTTAAAATCATTCTTGCCACCTTAAGTCCAGAAATGACTGTTGCGAAAACTCCTATTGCCGGCTGCGTCCAATGGCCACTCAACAGCAAATTTTTAATAGGCGTTTCATGTGCTAATCGCTTTGGTCCTACCTGTTTAGGGGAAAGTGCCCAGCCAATACTGGCATCCTGACCGCTTAAAGCGTATTTATTAATTGTTACAGGGGACCAAAATTCCTCATATACAATGTGTTTGGAAAGATTGGGGATAACTTTTTCAGCTCTCCCTATCATCAGATCAACTATCTTCTTCTGCCGCTCTGTATTATCCCAACCAGTTGAAGGAGCAGGAATGTAGTGCATAACGAATGCTGTTTTCCCTTCAGGTGCTGAAGTAGGGTCACTAAGAGGAGCAAGCTGAAACCTGAAAAAGGAATCTAACCCATTCTCATTTACCATTTTTGACTCAAGATTCCTGAAGTGCTCCTCCGTATCATATGTTGAACTGTGGATATGGAGAGCGGGTACAAACCCCAATTTCTTTAAATCCATATCTAAACCTAAAAACAGTGCACAATAGGGAGGTGTAGGCTCTAACCGATCTAACTTTTCTAAGAATTTTGTGCCTAACTTATCTTCACCCACAAGCTTATGAAAGGTCTGTCTGGCAGCAGCGTTTGAAATGATATATTTTGCAACTATCTCTTCACCTTTTTCAGATTCTGCCGTTTGACCTTCTGATTGAGTGAGCGGAGAACTCACCACACTTACCCCGTAGGCCTTACCATCTTCCACAAGTATTTTCTCTACAAGATGGCCCAGCATCACCTTTCCCCCACCATCTCTTATGCTCTTGGCAAAGGCCTCCGAAATCGCCTGGGGACCACCCTTTACATGAGGATTAGATAATCCACCCTCAATTAGCAAACCTGCAATACCCAACAAAGACATCTTTGAAGGTGGCAAGTTAGCACAGGTAGAATTGATGGAAAGTACCGTTTTAAGCTTGGGATCTTTCACGTGGTCGTTGACAAATGGAACAATCCCTTTGCCCATATTTTTTACAAGTGTTGGGCACTTGCAAAGAATCCGAGCTATATCCATAGGCCCTGTACCTAGAAAGGCTGCATAGTCTGATTGTTGATAGATTTTTACCAGCTTATTGAAGTATTCCCTTATACCGTTTGCCTCGTGGGGAAAGAGCTTAATCAGCTGTTCAATTAATTGTTGGCGAGCCCCCTCATCTCCTGAGTATAGATAATAATCAAAATCTGGTAGATGTATGTGATAACCCTGCTTAAGCGGTATAAACTCTATCTCTTTCTCTATTCCCAGTTGTTTAATCAATCTTAGAAAAACCCCATCTTCTTTGGTGGTGCCCGTCATGACGGAAGCTGCCGGGGTAAAGTTGAATCCTTCTCGTTTATAACTTGAACAAAAACCGCCGGGCTGCACATTCTGCTCCACAACCAGTACTTTCATTCCCTTATGGGCAAGCCAGGCACCACAGGACAGTCCACCCATCCCAGAGCCGATAATAATCACATCATACTTATCTCGCATTTCATTCCCTCCTTTTACTACTTCTTGTAAAGCTCATCGGCTACATCCTTTAGTCTCAATTCCTCAAGCTTAGCTCTGGTTGGCCATCCTGTTTTTTTATCAAACCCAGATTCTTGATAATACTCATCCAGCATAGCATCAAGATTCTCAATCCGTTGCCCATCATATTTTCCTCCCTTGATCGGCTCTTTTAAGATCCGCTTGGGAAGAGTGTCATCTTTGCGGTCAAACCCTTCTCTGGCATTAAAAGCCCTTTGTACACATACGGTTCTCTCTCCTGCTTTCAGGTATTCCTTAAGATCGATCTCCCTTCCCGTAATGGCAGTATAAGCATCCAGTGTCTGCTGTACCGAAGGGATATTAAAAAGGGCCGGATAAAGACAGACACCTACACAGTTTGATGCAATGGTAAATTCTTTATAGGGCTTGTACCATTTGGCAATCCCCTTTTCCTCGCTTGGATCAGGCTTCTCCTTCAAACCAGTGATCTCATGAAACAGAACGCCCATATCTATGGGGAATCCCCATGGTCGTACCACCGATGCCCCCCGCTCAGCTACCGCAGCAGTTAATGCAGATGACTTATTCTGTCTCCACTCATCACCATCCAGTTCCATTCCTTTCACATGCATGGCATATTCTTCAGTACCATGTCCCACCTTCTCTGCTGCTCGCTTTACCCCTTCAGCAAGGATATTTCCAAAACCATCCCTCTCAATTAACATCTCCATCATCTTAACCGAACCTTTACCATCTCCCCAGCTAAGCTCTAACCCTCCTGTCTCTTCAGACGAAAGCAAGCCGCGCTCCTGACATTCCATCATCCATGCTGCCAGCTCAGAAGCTGAATTGACACACAAGCCATTCTTGTTGCAGAGTTCCGTAATCTTACAAATTGCATCAACATCCGTAATCCCGCACTTCCACCCCCAGTTCCAGTAGGCCTCTGCCATTGGGCCACCAGTCTGGGTTCCTTTATAATCTCCTTTTTTCACTTTACTGATAACGCCACACGCGATAGGACATGCATAACAGGCCCTGTGTTCCTGTTCTAATGCTTGAACAATATGTTCAATATAAAGTTTATGACCATCCTTCCAACCACCTTCCTGAAAGTGCTTGTAACCGAAATCCTGCAATTCTGCCACAGTCTGGTTAAACGCAGCAGAACTTCCTTGCCGCAATGCCTGGATCGGCTCACTTGTTTTCATAGCCTCCATGATGTCGTAACTGATGTCACGTAGCTTCCAAATATCATTTATTGGTATCATACCAGACCCCCTGATGGTAATGGCCTTGAGATTTTTTGAACCCATGACAGCTCCACTTCCACCCTTGCCGGCAAAACGGATATTATTGGCCACGCTGGCCAGGCGTACCATCCGTTCACCTGCCGGCCCAATTCCCAAGACATCAAACGTGCCACCTCCAATTTCCTTCTTAAGTTCCTCTTCCATTTCAGGAATTGTCATACCCCATATCTGTTTAGCATCCCGCAACTCAACGGTTTCATCATCAATGAAAAGGTAGACAGGTCTTTTCGCTTTGCCAGTAACCGCAATAAGGTCATACCCCGCAAACTTCAATTGTGCAGTCCAATGTCCACCGATATTTGACATGGAAACCGTTCCTGTCTCGGGCGATTTGAAAACCACAGTTCCTCGTGGTCCAGCAGGAAAGATGGTTCCATTTAAGGGACCGGTTGCAAATATAATTGTATTGCCAGGAGCTAACGCATCAGTATGCGGCTTCACCATTTCCCACAGCAGGCGTGTGCCCGTACCTTCCCCACCAATGTAATCCCGAGCGAGGTCATTTCGCATCGGCACTATATCAATTTTCTCCTTGGTTAAATCCACAATGATCATCTTTGCTTTGTTCATTTTTGCTTCCCTCCTCTTGATAGAGACTTTTTTAAACATATAATTCCTGAATATGTGATACCTGTCGTTGAGAATGACAAAAGCTCAACATGCTGATTGGCTGATCATTAACAGTTTTTCAAAATTATCAATCTCAAGCATTTCCATCTTTGCAGCTACAGTCGGCATCTCTTCCCGGATCTGTGGCATCATAGGTTTAAGCCTTTCTTTTATTATCCTGACCAGCAGGAAAGGATTAAGAGATGCTCGCATAGGACTTTCAAAAAGACCGTATAAATATTTAAGCTCTTCCCCGTTAAATACACGTGCGTAAAAGAGAGGAAGCATGGCGAAATTTCGATAGTCATCAAATTCTGGAAAAGACTTTTTCCACCATTCAATGTAGTGTAAGACACCTTCCCTGTTCAGTTTATTGTCTCTCAATGCAACAGCTACTGCATTTGCTGCTTTCCTCCCGCACATCATCGAGCCTGTAATCTCAGCTTCTGCAAACCAGGCAGAGTCTCCCACAAGAAGGACATTATCTTTATAAGGTTCTGAAACAGGTGTGAGAATAGTTAAAATATAACTTAGCGCCCGGTCTACTTTTGCGTCAGAAAACCATTCTGAGTAGATGCTCTCTTTTGCAATATAGTCAAGTTCCTCAGGGGTTGGAACTGAGATCCAATATTCATCCTTTGCATATGCACTGGGAAGCATAAAGAAAGAAGAGGGCATTAAAGAACCGGGTTTAGAAAAACTGGCGGTAATGACAGATTCAGACTGGGGGATTTTAAGACCTGTTATATAGTAGGTAAGTTGTGAGCGAGAACCATATGATTTCCTCTCTTTATTAAAACCCATAAGTTTAGCTATTCGGGAGTTTATACCATCAGCGCCAATAGCAAATCTCCCTTCAAATGTTTCGCCGCTTGCTGTAACTTTTACACCCTCTGGAGTTTTCTCAACTCCGTCGACATTAAAACCGGTAAACAGATCAACACCGTTTTTAACAGCATCTTTCATCAGTCCAGCGATAAGCTTCCCCTTATCATAGACGAAAGAAAGTCTCCCCCTGTCACCCTTTTTAAGGTTCTCCTCATAATCCCCAAATTCCATGCGGGTTTTACCGTCCGGGGCATAGAAATGCCAAGCGTAAAAGTTGCGAACAGGCCCATCATAATCTACTGTGAACCCGTTAAGAGGAAAAATCATCTTTTTATTCTTTTCGTTATAGTACATCCTTTCTGCAAAGTAATAGTCACTCTCAACTGCAAACATCATGGCGCAGCCCCTGGTGACCTCAGCCGGATTTGTTTTTCTTTCTAAGATTGCTGTCTTCAACCCGTTTTCACCTGCTGTTTTGGCGGCCATAGCCCCACCCGGCCCAGCACCGATTATTACCAAATCATATTTTCTTGTCATGCATCCACTCCTTTTTTTGATGCCTATTACTAATACTAACAGACCTCATAAGATGGATTTTCTACAGCATTGTTAATAAATAGTATCGCTCTGGCATGCATACCAAAATGGAAAAATTGCTATATACTTGTCCTATGTAAAGATATATCCTAGCGTGAGTTTATTATAAATTCAGAAGAAGTCAAGCAAATCAGAGCCGTA
>CAZOKO010000085.1:0-12035 GCA_964580455.1 uncultured Thermodesulfobacteriota bacterium
CAAAATCGGGAATTTTAATTGTCGTCAGGCGGGAATTCTAATTGTCGCTCATCACATAGGGTTAAATACATCAATTACTTAACCTACGATGCGTAGTATAAAGATTCTTAGGTAAAGAATAGTAACTTTTCATAGAGCAGGAATTTTTAGATTAGCAGGTAAGTGAAAATGAATATTGCTAATCAGATTCTTCCGATTCCAACGCTTCTTCAAATTCATCTAATTCCTCAGGTGTCATTAAATCTAAATTATCCTGAGTAATAATAAGACCTGTTTTTTGTATGCGTTAATGAGTCTCTCATCAACCCCTGCTTCTCTCATGGACTCAACTATTGTCTCCGTAAACTTTTCTTCAGGATAAGGTTGAGGAGTATCAGCATCGGGATCAAAGAATAAGGGATCTTCAGGCCCAGGTTCTCTGTCAAACTTTTCAATAAATTGTTTTCTTTGTTCTTTAAACGCCTCTTCTAACTCTGGGGTCATACCAATACTACGGCTGCCATCATCATAGTCAGTACGTTCCATGTCACCTTTCTGCGAATAGAATACTACCTTTTTCTTTTTGCGGATTTTCTTGACCATTACCTTCACCTATTGAAAATAAGATTCTATAATTCTCAATAGCAAATCTATAGCACAGAAACGATTAAGTGTGAAGGGCAACTATCTTGGAATTATCTAACATCATCCACGTATTGATTAAGAAAACGAATTTAGTATTTTCATCTTCTACCATTCGTTTAGTACAAGCGGAGGCTTCCTTGTCATCGTATTCAACTGGTTTTCGGGGATGCTTGGATTAACGGCGGGGGGATGAGAGGGATTGGTATGGGGTGGAGATAGTTACGGTGTGTGAGAGGGGTAGGGAGATTACTCAAAATAGAGCTGTAAATCATTTATCATCACTAGAAATCACTCCCAATGTTAGCAAATACCAAAAAGAGGCTAGCATTAACTTTGCTAACCCCTTGAATTGTCTGGCACGCCCAGAGGGATTCGAACCCCCGACCTACAGATTCGTAGTCTGCCACTCTATCCAGCTGAGCTATGGGCGCACCCTAATGTAAGTATTTATTTTAGTTTAATTAATTTTATCTAAACTTGTCAAGTAATTTAGTTGAGTTTTGTCCTGTGTGTGAATCGGTGTGTGAGGCAGAGACCAGGAGATAAAAGCGAGACGGGATCGGATAAGAAAAAAGACTATGCGGTTACGACGGACACAAAATTGTTCTTTGAGACTTGCGTAAAAAGTGATATATGAAAGATCTTACATTGCTAAGAGTGTCTCTTAGTGTTTTATCAAATTTGTCCACAACCATTTGAAGACGTATGGATGCGTTCTTCGTGGCTATGGCGGTGACCATTATCGCCGGTTTGCTTTTTGCAACAGTGTTGACTATGGTTGTGGTGCCGGTGCTGTATGCGACATTCTATCGGGTGGAGGAAGAGAAATTGAGGTGAGGTGATTGTTGATGAACATCCAATGGAAAAAAATAAACAAGATTCAAGATTGCAGAATGCGGATTGAATAAGTTCAAATAGAAGTCAGAATCTTATAAGATTTATGTTGGGAAAAGATAAACGTTGAATGGTAACAAAGAGGAGGTTTTTTTGAGCAATTTAAACTTTGAGGTATCAAGGTTAGGCGAATGTCATATTCCTTCACCAATGAGTAAGGCAAAATTTATTAATGAGAGAGAGCATGTGCTCTATCACACAAACTTGAGGGAGATTGAGTCATTTCTCCAGAAAGGCATGCAGCCACCGTACTTTGAGGTGGCTGGACCGAGGAACAAGATATTCTTCGATCCCTCACAACTCAAGTGTGGTATTGTTACATGTGGGGGACTCTGCCCGGGACTCAATGACGTTATCAGGGCCATTGTCATGAGCCTCTTCTACCACTATGGTGTACGAACAACATTTGGTTTTCGTTATGGCTACGAGGGGCTTTCCTCCCGCTATGGACATGATTTTCTCAATCTCACGCCTGAGAATGTTAACGCGATCCACCAAATGGGAGGAACCATTCTAGGATCTTCTCGGGGGGCCCAGGATATTTCAGACATGGTCGATACCCTGGAACGAATGAAGGTGGGAATCCTCTTTACCATTGGTGGAGACGGAACCCTGAGTGGTGCCCAGTCCATTGCAGATGAAATCGAGAGACGTGACCTGAAAATTGCCGTCATCGGGATTCCCAAAACCATAGACAATGACATCTCCTACGTACAGCAGTCGTTTGGCTTTGAAACGGCGGTTACTGAATCGAGGCCTTCACTCTATTCGGCACACGTAGAGGCTGTCGGCGCGCGCAACGGCATCGGTTTGGTGAAACTTATGGGACGCGAATCGGGATTTATCGCGGCCTATGCTACACTTGCTTACAGTGAGGTGAACTTCTGCCTGGTACCCGAGGTACAATTTACTCTTGATGTTTTCCTTAAGGCTTTAAAATCGAGACTGGAAATTAGAGGACATGCGCTCATCGTGGCAGGAGAAGGAGCAGGTCAATATTTGATGGCGGAGAAGCATGAACGGGATGCATCTGGTAATATCCGCTTTGAGGATATCGGGCTTTTTCTGAAAGACCAGATTACAGGATATTTTAAAAAGATTGGCATGGAAATAAATATGAAGTATATAGATCCCAGCTACACGATCCGGAGCATGCCCGCAAATGCAAGTGATTCAGCCTTTTGCTTACTCCTGGGCCACAATGCGGTCCATGCAGGGATGACCGGTCGAACAAATATGCTAGTGGGATTTTGGAATCATACCTTTACCCATCTGCCGATTTCCCTTGCTGTTTCCCAACGCAAAAAAATAGCACCCGATAGCAGATTGTGGAGTAACGTCATCGAAAGCACCGGACAACCGAGAGAGATGCGTTGAGTAGCGCAACAGACATACTCTGCTAAACTATTACTATCTGTAGTAGGAAAACCATGAACCAATCTTTTGCAAACTACGCTATCACCAGGGAACAGTTTGATGCTGTGCTTTTCGATCTTGACGGTGTTCTCACAGATACCTCGAGTCTTCACGCTGCATGTTGGAAAAAGATTATTAGTACTATTTGTAAATGGAGAGATATTTCATGACACTTCCAGCTAATAAGACCAAGATTGTTTGTACCATCGGGCCGGCATCTCAGTCTCCTGAAATTATGGAGCAGATGATGAGGGAGGGTATGAATGTGGCACGTCTTAACTTCTCACATGGTGATTTTTCAAGTCACAAAAAGGTGATTGACAATCTCCGTAAAGCCTCCAAAGCGACAGGAAAACGGGTGGCGATCATGGCCGACCTCTCCGGTCCCAAGATGCGCATCGGTAAATTCTCTGAGGAGCCGATTGAGTTGAAAACGGGTGATACCTTCACACTTACTACTGAAGAGATTGTGGGGGATAGGAATCGGGTCTCGGTGAGCTTTGCACGTCTTCCGCAGGCGGTAAAACCAGGTAATACATTATTTCTCAATGACGGATATATACAGCTGGAAGTGGTGAAGATTCAAGGCAATGATGTGCAGTGTCAGGTTTTAGTGGGTGGTGAGCTCCGCTCCCGCAAGGGTCTCAATTTACCAGGAATTGATCTTGGTATCAGTGCATTCACCGATCGCGACCACGAGTGTCTGAAATTCGCTATGGAACAGGGTGTGGATGCGGTCAGTCAATCGTTTGTCGAGACTGCGGCAGACATTAACGCCGTCCGTGATGCCGCAGCGGCCATGGGACATAACCCTTTTATAATTGCCAAGATCGAGCGTGATGGGGCACTCGATCACATGGAGGGTATCCTTGAGGCTGCCGACGGGATTATGATCGCTCGCGGGGATCTGGGAGTAGAGATACCCATTGAACAGATTGCCGTTGTTCAAAAACGTCTGATGAGGCAGGCAAACCTGCTAGGGAAGCCGGTGATCACGGCAACACAGATGCTGGAGTCAATGACCAGCAACCGGTTACCCACTCGCGCAGAGGCCACCGATGTAGCTAATGCTGTCCTCGATGGTACCGATTGTGTCATGCTTTCAGGGGAGTCAGCTATGGGAGCGTATCCGGTAGATGTGGTGGCAATGCTTGCAAAGATTGCTGCGGCCGTTGAGCCCCATCGATCACAGTATCACATACAGGAGACCCTTGATGTGTATGGTAGCGGTGACGAGATAGGTCTTACGGATCTCATTGCCTTGAATGTCCAGACTACCGTGGATCATGTCTCCCCGGCTGCGGTGATTGTTCCCACCAAGAGTGGTGCAACGGCGAGGAGTATCTCCCGCTTCAGATTGCCCGTTTGGATAACTGCCGTAAGCTCCGTGGAGGCAACCTGCCAGCGTCTTCAATTTTCCTACGGAGTTTATATTCTTCATCAACCTGAACACCCCGAAAACTGGAAGGCATTCGCCCGTAAGGTATTGGAATTGGAAGGTGTGGAGGGAAACCTGGTAGTCTTGACAGAAGGACCGTCTAAGAAGCATCCGGATGCAAATAATAGGATAGAGCTCATAGACTTGGCCAAATAGAATTGGGATTTTGGATTGCGGAATGCGGAAGATTCGATTTCGGATTTTAGATTTCGGATTGCGGAGCGAAAGGACTGAACGTCCAACATTCAACGCTCAACATCCAATGTTGAATGAAAGAAGAAAAAGATTGTTTTTTTAGGAAAGGGACGAGAGATGCTCACAAGAAAATATTTTATTGGCGTGTCATACATTTTTTTGTTGTTACTGTTTTCATGCTCATCTACAAAATTGAAGTCAGTGTGGAGAGATAATGCCTACGACGGATATATAAATAACTGTTCCCTTCTTCATCTCGTCCGGGGTGAGAGGAATTTAAATTGTTAGTGCTTCCATTTCATCCATTGCACGACCAAGTGAAGCTCTGTCAAGAATATCCCTTTCACAGAATTCCACCTTGTTGATACCATGGTCCCCCTAGAAGGGGTAAATTACGCCAATGAGGTCTAGTTGATACTACGGAGCAAACAGAAAATCCCTAAAGTATCGCTCCCCCCACTCTTCACCAAAATGGTGCTTCATAGGAGCACTGCCAGGATCTTTAGTAGTGTAATCATCCCTATACTTTTCCATATAGCTATCTCTTCTCAAAAGAATCTCCTGATCCGTTATAGGCTCTGCTTTTCTGATGCAGTCACAGAAAACGTTAATGTAGTCCCTGAATGCCTCCTCTAAATTTGGCAGGTACTTAGTGTCACACCAGCGATAAAAAGAAAATCCTGAATCATAGAACTTTGCCCATTCATGTGACTTTGAACGTCCACCTTCAGCTTTGGGGATCCATTTGTATTTCTCAGAAATATCTTTTAGCGGTGCAATATATTTATCCATATACTCCTTGTCCCTTGAAATGGGATGCAAATCAATAACACCGATTAAAAATTTGCTGGCATATATAAAATCAAACCCAAATATCGGAAAATCATAATTCTTAGCCGGGGGTAAACAACCAAAGTCAACTAGCATGGATCCTCCAAAATCCATTTCTCCAAATCGCATCCCTCCGGTCCCGGCACACTCATGGTATTCACTGCTGATATAGACATTTTTACCCTCTTTATCTGAATACTTTACCTTAAATTCTGAATCAAGCGGCAGAGGCTTCAACTCAAAAGCCTTGCCCATTTCTTCACATAAAATTAGATTAAAATTGATTTTAAATGTCTTTTCTTCCTGCATAGGGGTCTCCTCCTTGTGTAAATATTATAAAAAGCTCTGCATTGAAATTTCATATCGCAGGCTATCTCTAACACTACTTACAACTCCCTATATCACAGGATGAACTATAGGTAAAGAGTAAGTTTAGATGAAGAAATGGTTTGACTTGCAAATCTACTTCATATATGAATGCATATGTAAATAGAAATCTTAAACACCGACTATACGGAGCATCTGTTTAGACCTCGTGAAAAGATAAAATTTAAAGATTCTCTATGACCTCAGTGGTCAGCATAGAGAGGAGGAAACATGAAAAAGTTAGCACCTTCCATCTTATCAGCAGATTTTACTCGATTGGGAGATGAAATAAAGACAGTTGAAGAAGCGGGGGTAGATTATATTCACATCGATGTGATGGATGGCCACTTCGTTCCCAATATCACCATTGGACCATTGGTGGTGGAGGCAATTAAGAATGTCACTAATCTCCCACTTGATGTCCATCTAATGATCAGTAACCCTGACAGGTATATCAAAGACTTTATTAAGGCAGGGAGTAATCTGCTCTCCGTCCATGCAGAAACCTGTCCCCATTTACAACGAACTGTCAACCAGATAAGAGAGCTGGGAGTAAAACCCGCTGCTGTTCTCAATCCCTCTACTTCTCTTTCCACTCTGGAATATATTCTGGAAGAAGTGGATATGGTACTTTTAATGACGGTTAACCCCGGTTTTGGTGGGCAGAAATTTATTTCCAGCATGATACCCAAGATAAAAAAATTGAGGAAGCTTATTGATGAAAAACACCTATCAGTTGAACTTGAAGTAGATGGAGGGATTAACCTTGACAACATCAGCCAGGTTGCAAAGGCAGGAGCGGATGTAATTGTTGCAGGCTCAGCTGTCTTTAAAAGTGCAGATTGTAAGGAGACAGTTAGATCGATGAAGAAAAAACTGCGTTTGATTACTTAGTGCCTTGTTGGACAAGATACTGGATGTATATATTCATTCTGCATTTACCCAGCATCAAGCAACCAACATCCAGTATCACCCTGTGTGATACCGAACATCTTGTGGCCAATCCCTAAAGTACGTTCCTAAAGAACACCTCTTTTCCTCTGATACCTATTCACCGCCCTGTTATGTTCTTTGAGGGTGGTGGAAAAATGGTGAGTGCCATTATTTTTGGAAACAAAGTAAATATATTTTTTTGGAGATGGGTAGAGGACTGCTTTTATTGATTCCTCACCAGGATTTGCAATAGGCTGGGGCGGCAATCCTCTAAACAGATAGGTATTGAAAGGAGTTTTAGTCTTTAAGTCTTTTTTGGTAAGATTTCCATCAAAATCCCGTATTCCATAGATAACCGTGGGGTCACTCTGAAGCCTTATCCCCCTCTTTAACCGATTATGAAAAACTGCTGCAATTAAGCTTCTCTCAGAGGGATCAGAAGTCTCTTTTTCTACTATGGATGCGAGGGCAATCAATTCCACCCGACTCAAATTAAGTTCCCGTGCTCTCTCTTGATACTGTTCTTTAAATACCTCATTGAACCGGGCAACCATCTTTCTCAAAATACGATCCTCCCCCCCCATACCTTTCCTCAAATAGTAGGTATCAGGAAAGAGAAAACCCTCCAGAGAATTACCCTTAATACCCAGCGAATGAACAAAAACAGGATCGGAAGCGTACTTTAAAAATCTCTTCTTCTCTACCAGCCCTTCTTCTTCCAACAGAGCTGCAATCTGAAATGTATTAAAACCTTCGGGGATAGTAACCTTGTGGGTTCTATACTCACCACTTATTAACTTACTTAGAACCGCTGAAGGTGCCATAGCAGTGTTAAAAGTATAGTCACCAGCTTTAATCTCCTTTTCCACACCTTTCAGCTTTGCTAACAGACAGAACCTTTTGACTCCAGCAATAACCCCCTCTTTCTCAAGAATATCCGCTACACCAGTAAAAGTCATCCCAGGGGTAATTTCAACATACTTAATCTCCCTGTCCCCAGCAGGTGGCGTAGTAAGATAATACCAAAGACCCCATGAAAAACCAAGGCAAACAGTTAATAGGATCAGTATGATCAATAATACATTTTTTTTCACGATGTTACGAAAGGTTTTTCATCCTCATCTGATTGTCTAGATAACCCTGAAGTATAAGAATTGCTGCAACTTTATCAACAACCCGTTTTCTCTTTTTGCGACTCATATCGGCTTCCAGTAAAACCCTTTGAGCTGCAACAGTGGAAAGCCGTTCATCCCAGGTAACAACAGGCAAATCTACAAACTTCTTGAGTTCTCCTATTAAAGAAATAACCATCTCAGCAGATGGACCAAGACTGCCATTCATATTCTTGGGTAAACCCACAACGACCTTCTCAACACCATTTTCTTCAATCACCTTCAGAAGCTGTTTGACATCCTGTTTTAATACTTTCCGCTTCAGAGTTGTTAACCCCTGCGCAGTAAGGCTCAACTCATCACTTACAGCCACACCGATGGTTTTACTACCTACATCCAGTCCTAAAATTCTCATAACATTAAAAAAACAAATCCCTAACCCAGTTTCTTCGCCAACTGAGTAACTCTTTGACCCAGTTTTTTACACTCCCTATTACATCTCTCATCAGGTGCACCAATGGCAACTGGACCATAGTGCCCCCCATCAGTATTTCCTTCCACAATCATTCCATGAATAAGCAATGCCTTAAGGATATCTAGCACCGTGGTTTCGTTCCCTCCACCTATAAGTGCAGAGGAAGAAAAACCTGCCCCCACCTTCCCCTTAAGCTTACCAAAATGTTTAACACTTTCATCCAGAAAAGACTTGATCTCAGCCGCCATAGTACCAAAGTAAGTAGGTGAACCAATAATAATCCCACTCGCATCTAAAAGCTCATCCACTTTTGCATCCTTAACCTTTTTCACTTCAACAGTAACCCCTTCACCCTTGACTCCCTCTGCCACTGCTTGAGCCATTTTCCCGGTATTTCCTGTTTTAGAAAAGTAAATAATTAAAATTTTCGGCATCGCCTTCCCTCCTTACTCACCTGCTAGCATTTTAAAAGTCTACTGGCTATTGTCTTCTGGCTTTACCCAATCCAAAATCCCTGGCCCAGACCGAACTTTATTAGAATAAGCCTTGGATCTTCTTTTGCAGAATATCAACAACAGCAACGGCACTCTACAAGTCGCACCAGGGCAGGCCGAGATCTAAAATTCAAAATCAAGGTCCTCTGTGGTTAAATGTGCTTTATTTCTTTTCAAATTTCTCTAACTGCTCTTTCCGCAAAATATTTTTTTGAATCTTTCCAATAGAGGTCTTTGGGAAATCATCTTTAAATTTTACAAAACTTGGGACTTTGAACTTGGCCAACTTCTCCTTGCAAAAATCAATAATCTCATCCTCATCTGAGGTTTCACCTTCTTTCAAAACTACCAGAGCCATAATTGCCTCATCCCTGATAGGATCCGGGACCCCAACAACCGCTACCTCGTTTACTTTAGGATGAAGACCAACAACATATTCCACTTCCACAGCAGCTACATTTTCTCCTCCCCTCTTAATCATGTCCTTTTTTCTATCAACAAAATTGAAATAACCATCTTCATCCATATAGGCGTTGTCCCCCGTATACAACCAACCATTCTGAATTGTTTGGGCAGTTGCTTCAGGGTTTTTATAGTAGCCTTTCATTATTGTACGACCGGGTACCCCTTGAACCACAATCTCGCCAATAGTGCCGGGAGGAACTTCCTTGCCTTCCTCATCTACCACTTTAATATCATTACCGAGTCTGGGTAATCCAATACAGTTCCTTTTCATTTCCAGGTCTAAAGGATTCATAGTGGTCTCCGCCAGGGTTTCTGTCATTCCCCAGAGATCACTCAGCTTGACATCAAAGCGGGTCTCAAACTCATCCCACTGCTCATCTGGAATCGCAATAGCATACATGATGAGGCCAAAATCATTCTTATCATCAAGCTCACTCTTAGGTTGCGCAAGGATCATCTTTACCGTAGCAGCGACCAGACTTGCTGTAGTTGTCCTATGCTGACGGGCTTGTTCCATATATTTCGAGGCACTGAACTGTTCTGCCATAACTAAGGTCGCACCGGCAGTAAGTGTTGGCATAACGGAAATGAACTGAGCGTTCACATGAAAAAGAGGCAGTACCATAAAGTGTCGATCTTCAGACACTACTTTATACCATTGAGATCCAAAGATACCTGCATAAACAGCATTTGCATGAGTCAATTGCACCGCCTTAGGTCGCGCTGTAGTTCCAGAGGTAAAAATCATCATCAAGTCATCTTCAGGATCAATGTCAACCTGGGGAACCTCTGGAGGAATATCTTTGAGCATATCCTGAATGATAATTGTATTAGGATAGAGCTTCTTAGTGGGATAGAGTGGAGATGTACGGGCTAATAAGACATTCTTAACATTAGGACATTTATCCAAAATACTATTATACATTTCCATATAATTCGGTTCTGTAATGATGGCAATACAATCCGAGAAATTAACAAAATATTCCATCTCAAAGGCGCTACTAAGGACATTAGTTGGTATCATAACAGCACCAAGCTTGGCGATAGCAAACCATGAAAGCAGGTACTCAGGAGAATTAAGCATGTGGACATTAACCTTGTCTCCTTTCTTTATACCCAGACCGTGAAGTATATTGGCATATTTATTGACATTCTCATTAAACTCTCCGTAAGTATAACGATGAACATTCCCAAGCCGATCCTCAAATACGATAAACTCCTTATCAGCAAAACCCTTTACTTTCAATTCAAACAACCATCGTAAATTTCTGTTACCTATAACATCCATAACCAGTTACCTCCCTTGCCTAATTAACTTTTTATTTCACTCAACCAATTGATAAACAACTTGGGACTTTATCCAATAAAATAAGAATTGTCAAGAAATCTTATATACATAAAAGCTCTGCTAAACTGCAGAGTTCGCTGAGATCGTATAGTTTAACAACCACTGCAAAACACTTTTAACTTTAATTAGTTGTAGAAATTCCGAGATTTTAATATACTACTTTCAGCTTTTGACCAGCATATAGTTGAGAACCGATTTCCAGACCATTCAAAGAA
Source organism: uncultured Thermodesulfobacteriota bacterium (assembly GCA_964580455.1). Taxonomy (GTDB): domain Bacteria; phylum Desulfobacterota; class WTBG01; order WTBG01; family WTBG01; genus CAZOKO01. The sequence continues at coordinate 10,807 of CAZOKO010000085.1, forward strand.
GCAATTTCTCTCTCTTTTTTATCATCTCCCACTAGACTTGCAGCGATTAATTCCAAGGTATCACCTTCCTTTACAGTATAAATCTTGATGCGGCGGATACTATCACGAGGACCGTAAGCCAAACCATCGAGACGAGTTTTATACTCATCAGCAAGTATCAGCTTACCCGTCTTATGAACGTTTTGTCCCTGCAGACCTTCACCATCTTTGTTTGGCCTCGAGAGGGCATTGTCCATAGCACGTTGTATCTTGGCCTGGGCATCTGTCCTTTTAATCCTGTCAAAAATATCAGGGTGAGTTGATAAGTATTGAGCATAACCCGCTGGTCCCTGGTAAATCTTTGCCAAAGTATATTGGAATTTAGACATTTGCAAAGGATCATAACCAGCCTTATTCATATAATCTACTCCCTGGGAATCAGCCAAAAATTCCTTTTTTCTTCCGTATCCCAACATGACGGAATTGAACAATAAATTGCCTGCTACTGCGAGTTCACGGGTACCAGGGGCTGCCATCCCAGCAAGTGCTATTACCTGGAACAAGGTTTGCTGAGAAATCTGGTTGGCACTATCACGTCCCACTACATGCCCTATCTCATGCCCCAAAATTCCTGCCAGTTCAGCCTCGCTATTTATCATTGATAAAATACCACGAGTAACGTAGATGTATCCGCCAGGCAAGGCAAAAGCATTTACTTCATCACTGTCAACAATTTTAAAGTGGTACTCGATGTCTCTTCTGCGGCAGACACTTACCAGTTTTTGACCAATCTGATTGACGTAGTTCTGCAAAACAGGATCATCATAGTATCCAAACTGCTGCAAAATAACAGGATCTGCATTCTTCCCAATAGCAATCTCCTTTTCTTCACTAATAATCATAAATTCCTTTTCCATAGTAACCGGATGTACGGCACAACCAACCAGGTATAATGGAAAAATGAGTACTACTAATATAAAATTGATTAGTTCTTTCACTGATGTCCCCTTAAAAAGTTGCTGGATTGTTTCAATTACAACAACATTAATAGTCGCACACCGTGATTGCAGAGATTAATAAACTATCAGTTTATATATTCTCCCTAGCGTACTCTGCCTGCCCCGTTAAATGTTTACCACGTGAAATGCTTGCTCTGTACAAAGTCTAGATTATTCCACCGGAGCAATGTTTATTTCACCATGGCGAAGCTATTTATCTGGGGCGAGATCTGTGGTGTATATTGTATTTAT
>CAZOKO010000086.1:0-11987 GCA_964580455.1 uncultured Thermodesulfobacteriota bacterium
ACACAATTTTAATTTCCCTATACTTACCCCATCAATAAGCAAGTTCTTATCAATTTTGGTCATCCATGCAGAACTTTATTATCAATCTAAGTATACGATACAAACTGATAGGTGCTTTCAGCATATTTGCTGTCATATCAGGGATTTTTGTCTTCACTTTCTTCCCCTATCAGCAGAAACAGCAGATTTTTAGGCGGGTTGAAGAAAATTCCATGACTATTGCCAAAATGACTGCTGATAATGTGGCTGCAAGCGTAGAGTTTGAAGATAACGTCACCGCGCAGGAAGTTTTGACCATTCTACAAGAGAATGCTGATTTCAAATTTGTGCTCTTAAAAGATTTCACAGGTAAACTTTTTGCAGGCATCAATTTAGATGTAGCACCAGTAGGTGTATTGGATACAAAACCTCTCATCCCCGGTAAAGCTCCTGTTCTTCCCACAAACCGGATAGTGGAAAGTACGATCATCACGACCGTTCCCATAGTGTCCCAGAATACTGGCATAGGTTGTTTAATTTTAGGACTGTCCATACAAAAAGCCCAGGCTGAAGTTAACAGGAATAGTTTAATAGCACTGGGTGCCAGTTTTCTTCTGGGATGTATGCTTATTTTAGCATCAATAGTAATCGGCAATCTGATCACCAGGCCACTTCAAAAAGTAATCTATCTATCATCCACTATAGCTGAGGGGGATTTCACCAAGAAGCTTAAGGTCACCTCCAGAGATGAGATCGGCAGGTTATCTGCTGCATTCAATGAAATGATCACAAAGCTTGATACAAGTATTGGAGAATTGGAACGGTCAGAAGAACGGTATGAACGGCTTATTGAGTTTGCTAATGTAGGAATCATCACTGCAGAAAGAGGCAGAATAACGAAAGTTAACAAAAAAGCAGCAGAAATATACGGCTACACCAAAGAGGAGCTCCTCGGTCAGCCACCGAACATCTTAACCACCGAATCATACTCCGCGAAACGCAACGAAATACTGGATGAGATTTTACAATACGATAAAGCACAGCAAACGGTTTTTGAAGAGGAAGGCATAAGAAAAGACAGATTCAGGATTCCTATCGAGATATCATACTCTCTCTCTCAAGGTGATATGCAGGATGATATTAGTATTATTGCCATAATGAGGGATATCACAGAGCGCAAAAATGCAGAGAAAGAGATTAATGAAGCAAGAGATTTCCTGGAAAACATTATAAATAATTCAGTAGACGGAATTATGATTGTCGACCCCCAGGGACATATAACACGGATCAATGAAGCGCTCAGAAAAATGACTGGTTATCTTCAAGAGGAAATTATCGGTAAACATTCATCCGTGTTGGTAAACAAGAAGGAAGAACACGCAAAGATATCAGCCGATACTATAGCCCAATTATTCGAAACAGGTTTCCTTGAAAGTGTTGAAGCGGTTTGGGAAAGGAAAGACGGGTCATTATTGCCTATAGAAGCTAATATGGCTCTTCTTAAGGATTCAGCAGATAACATAATTGGGGGCGTATCAACCATAAGGGACATCACCGATCGTAAAAAACATCAGGAAGAGCTGAAAAAAGCTTACGATAAACTGGAAGAGAGGGTAAAAGAACGCACGGTTGAGCTCCAGCAATCAAATGAGCAATTGCACTGGGAAATTAATGAACGAAAACAGGTTGAGCTGGAACTGCTGAAAGCTAAAGAAATTGCAGAATCCGCCAATAATGCCAAAAGTGACTTCCTGGCCAACATAAGCCACGAACTCAGGACGCCCCTTAACCACATCATCGGGTTTACTGAGCTCGTACTCGATAAAAACTTAGGAGATTTAAACGAGACACAGAGCGATTATCTGGGAGATGCGCTCCAGAGCAGCAAGCACCTGCTCTCCCTGATTAATGATATCCTTGACCTCTCCAAGGTAGAGGCCGGTAAACAGGAATTGCAGCTAACCAACGTCAATCTCCAGGAACTCTTAGAGAGAAGCCTCACTATGTTCAAGGAAAAGGCCATGAAGCACGGTCTGCATCTCTCAATTGAGACAGATCACGTTCCGGAGATCATCACCGCGGATGAGCGCAAACTAAAACAGATCATCTACAACCTGGTTTCAAACGCCGTAAAATTCACCCCTGAAGGTGGGAGTATTATCGTAAGCGCTCATATGTCGGAATCGGTATTGCGGAATGCACAGGTGCAAAATGCTATTAATGTATCGCATCCACAAACCCATGTAACTAATGAAAACTACATTCAAATCAACGTTGCTGACAGCGGCATTGGAATAGACTCGAACGATCTGGACCGTATTTTCAATCCCTTTGAACAGGTGGATGGCTCTTCAAGCCGCAGATACCAGGGCACCGGGTTAGGTCTTTCCCTGACCAAAAATCTCGTTGAACTCCATGGTGGAGCCATCTGGGTAGAGAGTGAAGGAGAAGGCAAAGGCACGACGTTTAGTTTTGTTCTGCCAACGTAAGGAGTCAGAAGACAGAAGTCAGGAATCAGAAGGTTTTAGCTTGCCAGCATGCAAGCTGGCGAGCCTTAAAAAAACTTGCAGCACGCAACCCACCATATAAGGATTTTTACTATGTCCACCAAAACCATTTTAGTCGTTGAAGACAATGCGTTGAATATGAAGCTCGTAAAATCGCTCCTTAAAATTGGGAACTATGACATGGTTGAAGCTCCCGACGCTGAAACAGGGATTACATTGGCCCGTAATAAAAAACCGGATCTCATTTTGATGGATATCCAGCTTCCCGGCATGGATGGACTGACTGCTACACGTGTCATCAAGGAAGATCCATCAGTAAAAGATATCCCGGTTGTCGCTTTCACCTCATTTGCTATGGAAGGGGATGAAGACAAGGCCATGGAGGCAGGCTTTGCTGGCTACATAACTAAACCACTTAACACTCAAAATTTTTTAAAAACGGTTGGGGACTTTTTAAACAACAAGTGATGCTCCCCGCGCACAGCGCGGGGCATCCCGGAAATTTAATTTTATTATTTTTTGAATTGTGCCGATTCATCCCCGCCTACAAGGCGGTGCTTTCTCGGCACCTGCCGGTGAAAATCTATTCTTATTTACAATTAAAATATTAATTAATAACATATATTTACAGAATATACATTAGGCATCAAATGAACTATTTCAAATCTTTATTTTTCATAACCAGTCTGCTCTTGATCTTTTCCTCTGCTTTTGTCCATGGGGAGGGCTTCTCTGACTTTGCCGAGCTGGACCTGGAGGCCTTGCTCAACACGACCGTCATCACTGCCTATAAGAGAGAGCAGAAACTCTCTGAAGCCCCCAATGCCATCTATGTAATCACTGCAGAGGATATCAAACATTCCGGTGCAGTAGACGTACCCGATCTCTTACGTATGGTCCCCGGTATTGATGTTGTCAATGTGTATGGAAACAGTTATGGAGTCTCTGGAAGAGGTTTTAACGAGCGATTTGCTCAGAGGATGCTCTTTGTTATTGATGGTCGAAGCATCTACACCTCATTTTTCGGCGGCGTTTTTTGGGAAAATGAGCAACTCTTCCTTGAAGATATCGCACGGATCGAGGTGATTCGGGGACCTGGAGCAACACTGTGGGGAGCAAATGCAGTTAACGGAGTCGTTAACATCATAACCAAAGACCCTGAAGAAGATCAGGGCGGTATAATCACGGGAAAAGCAGGTTCTAAAAATTTTAGAGAAAATGTAACCAGCTACAGTGATACCATTGCAAATAAACTGCATTTCCGTGTTACGGGTGGCTACCGTGAAGACGAAGGTGCCCGGGGGACAAACGACTTCCGCCGTGTTTCTAAAGCTACACACCGTTTGAAGTACGAGTTCTCTGACAACTCAGATATTCACTTCTTCGCTGGATTCAATGAATCCAAAATGGGATTAGAACTCTCCAAGTATACATCCCGCACCAATGCCAATGTTCGCTCCAACTATGAGATGCTACAGTGGGAATACCGCTTTTCTGATACATCACAATTACAGGTTAAGGGCTATCACGATTACTATGAGGTACACAGCAGTGACAGAGAAGTTGACATTGAAGAAGAAAAATACGATGTGGCCATTGAACACTCCTTTCGCCTGGGGAAAAAACATAACTTTCTATGGGGCCTTAACTATCGTACCACGGAAGCTGATTCCGGTAACCTCTCTCCCGAAACTGACCACGATGATCTTATAGGTTTCTTCCTGCAGGATGAAATAAAGCTCTTCGATAAGGTGAGATTGATTACCGGCATAAAGTATGAAGAAAACTCTTTTACCGGCGGAGACTGGTCTCCCCGGGGATGTATTCTCTATTCCCCCTGGGTTGACCACCACTTCCGTTTTTCTGTCTCCAAGGCCTTCAGAACACCTTCTTTTGGAGAAGACAGCTTCCGTGTGGTACAAACCCTGCCCTCCCCTCTGCCGCCTATTCCTATTGCCTTTGTTGTTGGTAATAGACACCTCGACCCGGAGGATATGACTGCATTTGAATTGGGCTATCGCTCTACCCTGTTTAAGAAAGTGGGCCTCAATCTGGAGCTCTACTATAACGACTTAGACAAGGTCATTGAAAATGTCATTCTGAGGAAAACCCTGCCTTTACTGATCAGTTGGGAAAATGACTTCCACGTCATCGCTAAGGGTATAGAGGTTACCGCAGATTACCCGGTCACTCCCTGGTGGTCATTGACAGCCAACTACACCTTTCAGGAAGTTGAGTATAAGAGGGTCAACCAGGATGTACCGGGCACACCCAAGCACAAGTTCAATCTCTGGTCAAGCTTCAGATTCAAAAACGGGTTTTCCCTGGATCTGATAGCTCACTACGTGGATGATACCAAGTGGAGTGGCTTAACCGGAGATGTGAAAGTTGACGATTACTGGAGATATGACATCCGGATTGCTCAAAAACTCTTTAACGATAAACTGGAACTCTCCTTTACCGGGCAAAACCTGACCGACAAGCTCCATCCGGAAACATCTGATGGAACAGGAACCTATGAGGTAGAACGGCTCCTTTATGGACAAATAACGTTTCGTTTCTAGGGCAAACAGAGCGAATAGATACTTATATGAACCTATCGGGTACAGTACTTAAGACATTCATGATGCTGAAATACCTCTTGATCCTCGCGCTCATAACGGGGGGTATCCCTGTCCCTGCATCCGCCGATAACGGGAATATACCCGTTGAACTCCAGGCCAAGCTCTTCTTAACTGTCCTTGCCTACGACAAAAACCTGGAAAAGGAAGCTGAAAAGCAGCTTGACATCGGTATCGTCTACTTCCCCGAATTTTCGCAATCAAAAGAAGAGGCACTCAACCTTTCTAAAACCTTGGAAGGGTTTAAGGACAAAAAGATCAGCGGCCGCAGCTTTCATACGGTCATACTCTCCTATACCGGCAATGGAGGTCTCAAAAAGAAGATCGTCGATGAACATATCGATGTGCTCTTTATTGCCCAGGGAGAAAAGAAATTCATTGAAGCAGTGCTCAAGGTAACCCAATCCAAAAAGATACTGTCCTGTACCAGCAAAGCTGAATACGTAACCACCTCCGGAGTGACAATGGCAGTTGGCCTGAAAGACAATAAGCCCAAAATCTATCTCAACCTCACCTCCGCAATACGTGAGGGAGCAGATTTCAGAGCTAAGTTTTTACGCGTGGCTGAAATTGTGGATAGCAAATAGTTGGCACCGCAGAGACGCAAAGAGCGCAGAGAAAGAATTACAAATGGCTAAAATCCAAGAAGCAGAAATCAGGAGTCAGGAATAAACAACAAGGAACAAGGATAAAGGTACAAGGGAAAAGGAAAAGACAAAGAAGAAAATGCCTAAAGTGAAAGAAGAGGAGTCAGAATTCAGAAGGAAGAAATGCGCATAAAGAGCGAGAGGACAGTTTTTATCTTTTAGAAACTTTGCGTCCTTTGCGTCTTTGCGGTGAATTATAAAATACACGTAACCCGAAACGCGCAACCCGTAACTCGTAACACGGTCATCCATACTAAACTTTTTTAACAATCTGAGTATTAGATACAAGTTAATAAGTGCTTTCAGCATATTTGCTGTTTCATCAGGGATATTTGTCTTCATCTTCTTTCCCTACCAGCAGAAGCAACAGATCTTAAGTCAGGCCAAGGCAAACTCGATAGCCATTTCCAAGATGACTGCTGACAACTTAGCGGTAAGCCTGGCGTTTGGAGATAAGGCTACGGCAAAGGAAGTACTTAATGTCCTTAAAGAAAACAAAGACCTTTCATTTGCCTTGGTGAAAGATAAGCACGATAAGATTTTTACGACACTCAATCTGGGAAAGGCAGTCTTCTATCTAAATACAGCAAAGGGAGATATCTCTACCTGCATGATAGTCGAAAACACAGCAATCACAACCATAACAATACCTTCACAAAGAGCCACGGTTGGAACCCTTACCCTTGGTTTATCAATTGAACACCTCAAGGCTGAAATTTATCGCAATACCCTGATAGCACTGATAACCAGTATTGTTCTCATAGCGTTCCTCATATTTGCATCAGTCCTTATAGGAAATGTAATCATCAAACCTATCCATAAAGTCATCGAAGTATCATCAACCGTTGCCCATGGTGATTTCAGCAATACGCTTGAAATTACCTCAAAAGACGAAGTAGGAAAGCTGGCCACTGCCTTTAATGAGATGAGTCAAAAACTGGAGATCGGAGTTACCCAGCGAAAGCACTTCGAAGAAGAGCTCATAAAATCCTACGACGAAATGGAAGAACGGGTGAAAGAATGTACTAACGAGCTCAAGCAATCAAATGAACAATTGCAGTGGGAAATCAACGAACGAAAGCTGGTTGAAAAAGAACTGGTTAAAGCCAAAGAGACTGCGGAAGCAGCTAATAGTGCCAAGAGTGACTTTCTGGCCAACATGAGCCACGAACTGAGGACACCCCTTAACCATATTATCGGTTTTAGCGAATTACTCTATGATAAAAACTTCGGTGATCTGAACGAGACGCAGGAATAGTATCTGAACGATGTAATACAGAGCAGTAAACATCTGCTTGCGCTGATCAATGATATCCTGGATCTTTCCAAGGTAGAGGCCGGTAAACTGGAATTGGTACCTACCAATGTAAATCTCAAGGAGCTTCTGGAAAGAAGCCTCATTATGTTTAAGGAAAAGGCCTTGAAGCAAGCCTTACACCTCTCATTGGATATCAATCAGATTCCGGAAACAATCATTGCCGACGAACGTAAACTCAAACAAATCATCTACAACCTTGTCTCCAATGCCGTAAAATTTACGCCGGAGGGGGGGAGTGTGAATATAAGTGCACACTTGTCAGAGTACGGGATACTCAATGCGGATTTAAAACGTGCTGTCAATGTATCCTATTCTCAATCCCACATCCAGCATACACACTATATTCAAATAACTGTTGCCGACACGGGCATTGGCATAAAACACGATGACCTGAATCGTATCTTTAATCCCTTTGAACAGGTAGATGGCTCTTCAAGCCGGACGTACCAGGGAACCGGGTTGGGCATTTCCCTAACCAGAAATCTTGTTGAACTCCATGGTGGAACTATCTGGGTAGAAAGTGAAGGAGAAGGCAAAGGCACAAGCTTTAGTTTTGTTATTCCAACATAAATGAAGAAAATGCCTAAAATGCACTAAATTGCCTAGATTGCCTAAAATTAAAAGCTCTGATCAATAAGCAGGGAAAAGGATGGAACGAAAAGCCTTTGCTAAAGATCTTGAAAAGCGGACTCGTACATTTACAGTGCAGATAATTCGCTTATCAATGAGATTACCAAAAACTCCAGAAGGTATGGTTATAAGGAATCAACTTACAAAGTCTGGATCTTCCATTGGTGCGAACTACCGTGAGGCAAATCGATCAAGAAGCAAGGCGGATTTTAAAAATAAGATTAAGATTTGTGAAAGCGAAGCTAGCGAAACGCAATACTGGCTTGAAGTCATAGTAGAAACAAAATGGTTATCGAGGGATGAAATCAATCCGGAATATAATGAATGCAGTGAATTACTAGCCTTGTTTACTGCTATTGGTAAAAGCAAATAGGATTTTTTCAATTTAGGCATTTTAGATCAATTTAGATCATTTTAGGCATTTGCATTTCTCCTTTGCGCCTTTGCGGTGAGAAATGATTACACCTCGGAGGCGCAAAGAAAAAAATAGAGACGATTTGTAACTTTTAGGAGATTGATCATGGGAGACAAAACTATCCTGGTAATTGAGGACAACGAGTTGAATATGAAGCTGGTGAGATCCCTGCTCAAGATGAGCAGTTATGTGATGGTAGAGGCCGTAGATGCTGAAACAGGTATTCAATTGGCCCGTGAGAAAAAGCCTGACCTTATCTTGATGGATATTCAACTGCCTGGCATGGATGGATTATCTGCCACCAAAATACTTAAAGCAGACCAATCCTTAAAGGATATAGTGATCATAGCCCTCACTTCCCATGCCATGGAAGGGCATGATTCGAAGGTAAGAGAAGCTGGTTGTGATGGCTACATAACCAAACCCATCGATACCAGGAACTTCTTACAAACGGTAGCCGACTACGTAAATGGACCGGAAGATGCGAAGCGTGAAGCGGGGAACTAAGAAGATCAATGACTAAAATAAAAATTCACCGCAGAGGCGCCCTAAATAAAATAACCGACTGATTTCACGGGCTGGCAAAGAGCGCAGAGAAAAGCTAAGAGAGCTAAATTAGAAGAATAAAATTAAAGGGATGATTCTAAAAAGAGCAGCAATAATTGTTTTTTACCTTTTAGAACCTTTGCATACTTTGCGTCTTTGCGGTGAGAAATGATTAAACCGCAGATGCGTTGACAATAAAACCCGCTACTGGAGTAAGGAGCAGAAATAAACCTATGGATGCAAAACTGATACAAGACTACGAAAGAGAAGCAGGTGTCCCTTTTACGGATAGCCTTACCGGTCTATTCACCCACGGCTTTTTCCAAACGGCTTTAGAATGGGAAGTAGAACGATTTAAAAGACATGGGGAGGCCTTTACTCTGGCTTTGGTCGATATTGATTCTTTTGCAGGTTACAACAGGTCCCACGGTCATGCCCAGGGAGATCAGGCGCTGAAGCAGATGGTGGAACTTATTAAGCAAAGCACTCGGCAGGTCGATTTAGCAGCCAGGTATTCCGGTGATGTTTTTGGTATTATTCTGATAAAATCTGAAGCCAGTATGGCAAAGGTAGCAGCGGAACGCATCAGGGATGCCGTTGTAAAGGCCTTTGACAACACGTTAACGGTGAGTATCGGTCTTGCCTCTTTTCCCGGTGATGCTTCAAATAAAATGAGTCTCATTGAAAAAGCACAAGAAGCCCTTTTGCAAGCAAAAATCAGAGGGAAAAACAATGTTCATTTTTTTGAAAAAGTGCGACAACGGTGCGATGACACCAAATCAACAATTTTAGTAGTGGATGACGAACCACGCAATGTCAAATTGCTTGAAGCCCTCCTTCGACCATTACACTATGAGGTATTGAAGGCATTTGATGGAGAAGAAGCTCTGTCCATAGTTAATAAAACGAGTGTTGATCTGGTTTTACTGGACATCATGATGCCCAAAATGGATGGCTATGAGGTGTGCCGACGTTTGAAAGAAAGTGAGATCACACGTCTGATTCCCATTATTATGGTAACTGCCTTGCACGACATTGAGGCCAAGGTAAAAGGTATCGAATCGGGTGCCGACGACTTTCTTCCCAGGCCTGTCAATAAAATAGAGCTCCAGGCCCGAACAAAATCTCTGATCAACACTAAAAAGCTTAACGATAAGTTAACGAGTACTGAAGATGTTCTTTTTTCACTCGCTACTGCAGTTGAAGCCAAAGACAGCTATACTCAGGGACATACCCAAAGGGTAGCTGATATGGCAATCCTCCTGGGAAAAAAGATGAACCTCGTTGAAGATGAGGTTGCTGCTTTACGGGTCGGAGGGATCCTCCACGACATCGGCAAGATTGGAGTTCCCCGTGATGTCTTGAACAAACCCGGCCGCCTCACCCCAGAGGAGTGGGATGTTATGAAACAGCACCCCGATATCGGTTACAAGATTTGCTTGCCCCTTAAGAGAACACTGGGACTTGCCCTCGATATGATTCAACATCATCACGAAAAGCTTGATGGCAGTGGTTATCCTGAAGGCCTGCAGGGAGATGAAATTTCCAACGTGGCACGAATAATGGCAGCTGTGGATATCTATGATGCCCTCGTCACGGATCGGCCCTACCGTAAAGGTATGACGAAGGAAAAGGCTCTCTCTATTCTCAATCAGGAAGCAGACGAGGGAAAGCTCGATAAAACTATCATTGAACAGTTACCGTAACATGGTAAGACAGGATAAATAATCACCGCAGAGGCGCTAAGGGAAAGGGACAAGGAAAAAGGATAAAGGTACAAGGAAAAAACAAAGAAGAAATGTCTAACATTAAGAAATTAAAACTCACAGATCTTTTATATAGTTTTTCTCTACGTACTCTGCGTCTTTGCGGTGAACTAATAATAAAATGAAATCCAAAATATGAACGCTCGCAACCCTTATGACTGACAACTGGCAAACAGGTTAACGGGCCAACAGGCTAACTGGTAAACATTGCTGAAAGGCGCACCATGAAAAACAAACAAGAATCACACCGCAATAATAACTCTAAGAAGCATACCGATTCTTTTGTGCATGCCAAAAACAGTGCACGGATTCTCATCGTCAATGATGATCCGGTCCAGCTCCGGATACTGGCAAAGGTCCTCACCAAGAATGGGAAAGAAGTAATTCCCTGTACAGGAGGAAAAGAGGCTTTAGGAAAACTGAGAGAGTCAGGAAGAGTTGATCTCATTATTGCCGATCTCTACATGCCGGAAATCGATGGTTGGAAATTGTGTCGTTTGTTACGATCTTCGGAATTCTCCAACTTCAACAAGATACCCATCCTCATTATGTCAGCCACTTTCAGTGGAAGTGACGCCGAAAATATAGCACGGGAACTCGGGGTCAATGGTTTTCTTTCAATCCCCTATAATCACGAAGATTTACTATTCACCATAGAGAACATCCTGTCAGGAAAGGTTGAACAGAAAAAGTTACGAGTGTTGGTGGTAGAAGATGATAGTGACTTAAGGGAAACCATCTGTGAAGGACTAAGCAAATATGGCTGTATGGTCTTCGATGCATCTGATGGTAAAGAAGGGCATAAGCTCTTCAGAGAGGTAAATCCCGAAATTGTGATCCTTGACTTCCATTTGCCGGACAATGATGGTGAACACCTCTTACCAGCATTCAAAGCGCCGGGGAGTCAAGCATCGGTGATACTTATTACCGGTAACCCGAGTCCTGAGTTAGCCGTCAGAGTTACCCAGATGGGAGCAGATGCCTATATACGCAAGCCTTTTACCATACAATATCTTATCAATCTGTGCGAAAAGATCAGAAGGGAGTGGTCACTTTTACGGGCTGAGAAGCTTTTAGAAGAGCGCACACTGGAATTGCAGCGCATCCTTGAAACCTCAGTAGACGGGATTGTAATCACTGATCCCCATGGATCTATTACTATGGCGAACGGGTTCATGGAAACGATAACCGGCTATCCTCAGGATGAGCTTATCGGGAAAAACACATCTGAATTACTTCCCCAGGGTAAAGAATACCAGAAAAAAGCTGAGCAATTACTGGTGCGCCTGTCGGCAGAACCTATCGTCATGGGAAGTGAACTGAATTGGTTGGGAAAAAATGGCACCACTATAGATATCGAAATCAATGCGGCACTTTTAAAAAGCAATGAAGGGAACACTACAGGAACCATTGCAAGTGTACGGGACATCACCAAGCGAAAAAGGATTGAAGCGGAATTGAGACGGGCAAAAGAAACAGCTGAAAGCGCTAACCGGGCCAAGAGTTCATCGAGCGGGAAGATTTAATCAAAAAGATATTGAAACACCTCGGCCTCTGG
>CAZOKO010000087.1:0-11949 GCA_964580455.1 uncultured Thermodesulfobacteriota bacterium
CTACTCTTTTTGCTTAATCTGTTGCGTAAAATATGTTAAGTTGCGGAACTGCTGAATGGCAAGCACTTTGCTTGACAGTACATATATTTGCTTATATAATTAAATCAGTATGTTGAATAAATATAAAAAAGAAAGTTATATTTTAAAATGAAAAAGACAAAAAGACCAATTGCTATTTACAACGCCCCAATGCAATATGCTCCGGAAAATGAATTGGGAGTTGTTTTTCTGTTTGCTCATGTAGCCAAAAAATTGCAATTCAAAATTGAGCAAATACGTCCTCAATATCCAGACTGCATAGCTTACAAGAAGGCGGGAAATGTTGAAAAAAAGGTGAGGATTGAATTCGAATATAAGGCATCAAGCTTTAAAGCACACCGACATAATCCTGAGAAATGTGACTGCATTATATGTTGGCACGACGATTGGCCTGACTCACCGGAGCAAATTGAAGTAATTGAACTGAAAAGATTCTTTGGTGTAGGTGCAAAGGTCTGGATACAGCCTGTTATTAAATCCCAATGGTTTCATCTTGATGAGCATGACAGTTTAAGCTGGGCTTTGTCCAAGCGTACTACACCAGGTGATTTATTGCTGATGTATCGATGTGCTCCAGAAAAAAGTATTTCTGAGATATTCCTATTCACCGGCGAGATGGAGCGGGGTGAAGCAAGTTGGCGATCCGGGCATTGCTATTTTGGAACAATCGAGCGGTTATGTAATCTTGATAGTCCAATTTTTCTTGATGATTTGCGGAATCACAAAGTTTTAAAAACATCTTCATTTGTAAGACGCAATATGCAAGGTAATTTGCTTGTTTCTGAATATTGGCCATATCTATTTGAAATGATAACCCACAGGAATCCAAAAGCAAGAAAAACACTAAATGAATATTCACCTGAGAAGTTGTGAAAAGTAGACAATGATATAACCAGGCTAATACAGCCGACGCAAAAAGTCGCGTGGCTGATTAGCGTCGTTATGAGGAAATGATTTATGACAAAGAAATCCAACGAGGGACTTTGTGAGATGTGTGGACACTATGTCAAGATTAGACAAAAGGCTCACATTGTAGCCGAAGGCAAGAAAACTGGCGACAATCTTCTTATGTTGTGTCCATCATGTCATATTATGTTTGATACCCACATAAAGCCAAAAGTTTTCAAATCATTGAGACAGATGGGTGTGAATAATCTTCCATCGTCTTGGGAAAAATCAATATATCAACAAGCAGCAGAAGCATCTCAGGCAGCACGAAAGAAAAAGAATATGAAAAGAACCTCGTAACCCAATGTAGCGGACGCGAATAATCGTGCCGCTGATTTTTTCGTTAACTCAAAAATGGGAAAATGAAATTTAGTGATACTGTCAGAAAAATTATCTCCTCTGATGATTTTCCGGTGACTCCACAGGAAATACGGGACCAAATCAAAATGAAGTATCCTGAGTTTTATGGAACACCGGCACATTTTAATAATGTCGAAAGAGGGCATTACAAAGATATAGATCATGCACTATTGGCACAAATTTATACTCTTGTCGGAACAAATGAAAGCTTCTTCTGAAACAAGAACTCCAAACCAATGAAAATTTCACTGATAGGGAATGGCAACCACTTGCAGCAGCGAACGGCAGTGTCACACAGATCGCTAAGCCGCAAGGTTCGTCCTGGAGAAGTAATACAGTATGAAAACAAGGTCAAAGACATATTGGTAAATGCTGAAAAATATCACCACGCCTATTATAAGGTTGAGATATTTCACGGCCCCAGCCTGTATTTTCATCAGCGTGCCCTCGGAACACGGCATGAACCGCGATCATTAACTCACTTGGAGTACGTTTATGCAACCCTTTCGTCATGGGGAATGCACAGAATGGGCAAGGGTGGCTCCAAGATGCAAAGCTTTGTCACGTTTCGTCGAAGCATTGAACCTCTTCTGGGGAGAATCTCTGAGGCGCAAAGATTTGATTTGCAGGAAATGAACAGCCAGAAATGGGCTCTCCTCAAAGAGATATTCCAAAGCATTAATGTGATGGCCAGCGGCACAAGCCTTGTAGGCAACTCTAAAGTGATGCATCACATGTTGCCCAACATCGTGCCACCTATTGACCGTGAATACACTCTCCGGTACTTACGTGGCAATACGAACATTAAAAATGATCTGGATCACGAATGGGAACTCATGAAGGGAATCATTTCGTATTTCTTTACACCAATTGCTTCTGACAAGGAGTTTGAACAGAAGGCAGGCAAATGGATGGCGAAAAGCAGTGAATATCCTTGGGATACATCGATTTTAAAAATAGTGGACAATCTTGTCATCAGCTCAAAGAAATGATTAATTTTGCTTCAAAACTTGATGCAAAATTAGAAAAGAATGGGGGTTAAATGGGAGAACTCACAACAGACAAGAATTACAAAACATTCTTTACACAGGTTAAAAAGCGTATTGCAGATGCCCAATACGAAGCCTTAAAACAGGTCAACCTCCAATTAATTGACCTTTACTGGGATTTGGGAAAAATGATTGTTTCCCGGCAAAAAAAGCACAATTGGGGGAAATCCATTGTTCAGAATCTGGCAAAAGACCTACAAGACGAATTTCCCGGAATTAGTGGGTTTTCATCTCAAAATCTCTGGTATATGCGCCAGTTTTATCTTACGTATAAGGGCAAGAAAAAACTCCAACCATTGGTTGGAGAAATCAGTTGGGCAAAGCATCTTGTAATAATCAGCCGATGCAAAGATGATTCTGAAAAAGAATTTTATATAAAGATGACTAAGAAGTTTGGCTGGACAAAAAATGTCCTTGTCCATCAAATTGATAATCAATCATTTGAGAAATACTTGTTGAACCAGACAAATTTTGATAAAGCAGTTCCAGTTAAATATAGAAATCAAGCAAAATTAGCTGTAAAAGATGAATATACCTTTGATTTCCTTGAGTTGGGAGAAAAACATTCAGAAAGGGAATTAGAAATTGCCCTAATAAATAACATCAGGAAATTTCTATCTGAGATGGGTGGACATTTTGCTTTTCTTGGGAATCAATTCCGAATGGAAGTTGAGGGAGATGAGTTTTTTATTGACCTGCTTCTTTATCATCGTATTTTGAAAAGTCTTGTGGCAGTCGAACTTAAAATCGGTGATTTCAAGCCGGAATACACAGGGAAAATGCAGTTTTACCTCACTGCTTTGGATGATACTATCAGGCTTAAAGATGAAAAACCTTCTATCGGTATTATTATTTGCAAGGGGAAAAAGAGGACTGTTGTTGAATACGCGTTGAAGGATTCTAAAAAACCTATTGGCATTTCAACATATACGATCGCAAAGAAATTACCGGAAAATATTAAGAAATACCTACCTTCACCGAAAGAATTAAAAGAACAGCTAGATAAATTAGATATTCAATAAAAAGAACAAGGCTTCTGCCGTCGTGACTTTGGCTTTGTGAAATTTGGAGGCTTGGAAGAAATGAAATATACAAAATGGTTTATAAATCCAATGCAGCGGACGCAAATAATCGTGCCGCTGATTTTTGCGTTCGGCCAGTAAGAGATAAATTATGAACAGACGAAAATTGCTTAAAAAAATAATTAGTGGTTCTAAAAACATAAGATTCGCTGATATGGTAGATCTTGTTAGAGGTTTTGGTTTTGAGCTATCGAGAACTGAAGGCAGCCATCACATTTTCTCCCGACCAAACATCCCTGAACTCGTGAACCTTCAGAATGTCAAAGGTCAAGTAAAACCATATCAAATGCGGCAGTTTCTAAAACTGGTTGAGAAACATAATCTTAAACTGGAGGATTAATAATGCGCGATTATCATATTAACATTTTTTATTCAGAGGATGACGAGGGTTATATCGCCGATATCCCCGATCTTGAGGCATGCTCTGCATTTGGTGAAACACCTGATGAGGCATTGCATGAGGTTCAACAGGCTAAAAAACTATGGCTGGAGGCTGCACGAGCAGAGGGTAAGCCTATTCCTCCGCCAGAATATCGTCCGGTTATTTATCAGGTAACATCAGCTTGACAATACGGAGCACAAGGGGAAACGGTGAAACGGGGTCGGGCGCTTGAAACGGGTTGAAACGCGTGAAAAGGTGGAAAGGTGAGAAAAGTTGGAAAAGTAAAAAATAAAGGGGTCAGCCCTGGAAAATAGAAAATAATTTCTTTGTCTGACGCCTTATCTATTTTCTGTACTTAAAAATAAGGAGGGAGGAAGTGATGGTTATTGATATTCATACGCATCTTTTTGGGAAGGGGTGGGTTCCGAAGCAATTTTTTTACGGTGTTGCCAGATTTATTACCCACGAATTTGCAAAGCAGGGTATTGAAGAATCGAATGAAACAGTAGGCGATACGCTCATGGAAACAAGTGATGATCCTGAAGCTGAGGGTCTTCTTGCTGAAATGGATGAGGCAGGGATTGATAAAAGTGTCATTTTCCCAGTAGATTTTGGTGTAGCATTGGGAGACCCTGAGGTTCCCATTGAAGAAGTGAATAAGAAATACTCTGAATTAGCTCGAAAGCATCCAGATCGGCTTATTGCCTTTGCTGGAGTTGATCCCCGGCGCAAAGATGCCCCAGACCTGTTCAAAAGATGCTTAAACGAGTGGGGCATGCAGGGATTGAAACTTCACCCCTGCGCTGGTTTTTATCCTAATCAAAAGGAGGTTTATCTCCTGCTTGAGCAGGCCTGCGAGTTGAAAATCCCCGTCCTCATCCATTCTGGTTCTATGATGGTACCACTGAGAAGTAAATATTCCCAGGCGATTCATTTTGATGATCTGGCTGCTGACTTTCCCGACCTCCCTATTATTGCTGCTCACAGTGGTGGATTGTTTGGATATACTCAAATGATCTCGATTATGAATGTCAAACTAAACATAATGGCTGATATTTCAGCCTGGCAAGTGATGGCAACTAGAAACTATTCCTTCTTCTGTAAGGCACTACGTGAACTAATAGATTTCACGGAGTCCGAGCGAATCTTTTTCGGATCAGACAGTCCATCTTTGCGTTCGATTATGTCTAATAAAGACTGGGTACAACTCTTGAAAGATCTTCCTCAAAAGGCGGTAGATGGGATTACATTTACGGAGGAAGAAATCACTGCGCTTTTGGGAGGCAATGCCCAAAGGCTTCTCAATCTTTAGGCTATCTTTGGTAGTTCAAATATTATTTCTTATAGAGCTCATCGGCTACATCTTTTAATCCCAGTTCTTCGAGTTTATTCCGGGTTGGCCAACCTGTTTTTTTGTCAAATCCTGATTCTTCATAATATTCATCCAGCATACCATCAAGACTCATAATCCGCTGTCCATCATATTTCCCTCCTTTGATCGGCTCTTTGAGGATCCGCTTGGGAAGGGTATCATCCTTGCGGTCAAACCCTTCCCTGGCATTAAAAGCCCGTTGCACACAGACGGTTCTTTCTCCTGCTTTCAGATATTCATTAAGATCGATTTCCCTTCCCGTAATAGCAGAGTAGGCATCAAGTGTCTGCTGTACCGTAGGAATATTAAAAAGGGCCGGATAAAGGCAGACACCTATACAGTTTGATGCAATGGTAAACTCTTTATACGGCTTGTACCATTTGGCAATCCCCTTTTCCTTACTTGGATCAGGCTTCTCCTTCAAACCAGTGATCTCATAAAACAGAACACCCATATCTATGGGGAAGCCCCATGGTCGTACCACCGATGCCCCGCGCTCAGCTACCGCAGCGGTTAATGCCGATGCCTTATTCTGTCGCCATTCATCACCATCAAGTTCCATTCCTTTTACGTGCATGGCATATTCTTCAGTACCATGTCCCACCTTCTCTGCAGCTCGCTTTACGCCTTCTGCGAGGATATTACCAAACCCCTTCCGCTCAACTAACATCTCCATCATCTTAACCGAACCTTTTCCGTCTCCCCAGCTAAGCTCCAACCCACCTGTTTCTTCAGTAGAGAGCAAGCCACGTTCTTGGCATTCCATCATCCATGCTGCCAGCTCAGAGGCTGAATTGACACACAAGCCATTTTTATTGCAGAGCTCAGTAATCTTACAAATTGCATCTACATCTTTAATCCCACACTTCCAACCCCAGTTCCAGTAGGCCTCTGCCATTGGACCACCAGTCTGGGTTCCTTTGTAATCTCCTTTTTTCACCTTGCTGATAACGCCACACGCAATAGGACATGCATAGCAGGCCCTGTGTTCCTGTTCTAATGCCTGAACAATATTTTCAATATAAAGTTTATGACCATCCTTCCAGCCACCTTCCTGAAAGTGCTTGTAACCGAAATCCTGCAATTCTGCCACAGTCTGGTTAAACGCAGCAGAACTTCCTTGCCGCAATGCCTGGATCGGCTCACTTGTTTTCATAGCCTCCATGATGTCGTAACTGATGTCACGTAGCTTCCAAATATCATTTATTGGTATCATACCAGACCCCCTGATGGTAATGGCCTTGAGATTTTTTGAACCCATGACAGCTCCACTTCCACCTTTGCCGGCAAAACGGATATTATTGGCCACGCTGGCCAGGCGTACCGTCCGTTCACCTGCCGGCCCAATCCCCAATACATCAAACGGGCGACCTCCAATTTCCTTCTTAAGGGCCTCTTCCATTTCAGGAATTGTTGTACCCCATATGCATTCTGCATCCCGCAACTCAACGGTTTCATCATCAATGAAGAGGTAGACAGGTCTTTTCGCTTTTCCTGTAACTGCAACCAGGTCATAACCCGCAAACTTCAATCGTGCAGTCCAATATCCTCCGATATTTGACATGGAAACCGTTCCTGTCTCGGGTGATTTAAAAACTACAGTTCCCCGTGCTCCGGCAGGAAAGATGGTTCCATTTAGGGGACCGGTTGCAAATACAATCGCATTGCTGGGAGCCAATGCATCAGTGTGTGGTTTTACCATTTCCCAGAGCAGTCGAGAGCCAAGCCCTTCACCGCCAATATAGTCTCTTGTAAGATCTTCCCGCAAAGGTAACATATCAATTTTTTCTTTAGTCAAATCTACACTAATCATCCTTGGTTCTTGCTTCCTCATTGTTTCTCCTTTTATGAAATGTGCATTACTGAAATTTACCATAGAGTACGCAGAGAATTATCCAAGTATTCTTTTTAGGCTTTCAGAGTACTTTTCTGTACACTCTGTGGTTTCGTATTTTAGAAGATTGTATGAAAATATTTAAATCACCCTTGATTGTCAACAAGAAATCCTGATTTGTTTGAAAATAAGATTTTCCCCTCCCACCAGGGGCGGGGTAAAGATATATTGACACAGATGAGGAAGCGTATTAAAAATGAGGAAACGATTATATTAGCAAAGGAGATTTTATCCATGAGCATCAGTTTTGATTTAAAAATCGAAAAAGATCTACAGTCAGAGATTAGGGATCTTTTAGACAGGTATTACTTGCCTTTGTTAAAGGCACAGGGGAAGAAGTATGCGGAGGTAAGATGGGGAGAGATGGTGAAATCGACAGACATTATTTATTATAGGATAGTCGTGAATTCTACTACTGCGGGCTGGGTTATTGTCAATAAAAGTAATAGCACTCTAGTGGAATTTTTTATAGGTGAGGAATATAAAGGTGTGGGGATGGGGCCGCTCATTCTCGACAGGGTAATTGAAGGACACAAGCTCATATCTTTTGAACTGCCAAGAGGAGATGTTGAGAAGTTTCGATTTCTAGAAACATTTGGCTTCAGACCTACACGAGAGTTTACTTATCACGGAACTCCCATGATTAGAATGGACTTAAGTACGGCTGTTTATCTTGAGAAATTGGAAGGTATGAAAAGAGTGCCTTATCGAGGAAGAGAGGTTGTAGGAATTGAGAGGATAGCAGAAACTCAGACTGAAGCTGAAATAAAAAGCGGTCTTGAAAATTTAATCGATAAACTTGGAGGTTTAGGACGATTTGTAAAAAAAGGCCAAACAGTGGTTTTAAAACCAAATATTGTCAGTGATCATGGTCTAAAGGATGGTATAGCAAAAGGCGGAATTGTTACAGACATCAGAGTAGTGAAAGCTATGGTGGAACTCCTTTGTCCTGTCGCTGAAAAAATCATTATCGCTGAAGGATCGTCCATAAACCGAAGTGAAACCATGAAGATGTTTACCCACTATGGGTTTGACAGGATTAAGGATCTCTATCCGGAAAAAGTAAGTCTTGTTGATTTAAACTCAGATGAATGTATAGAAAAAAGCATCCCAGATGGGAGGCGGTTAGAGACAAGGAGTATTCCTAAAACGTTATTGGATTCGGATGTTATTATAAATATGCCTGTTTTAAAGCTGCATTTTGCTGCAGGGGCATCTCTCAGCATAAAAAATCTTCAGGGTGCAATTCCTCCTATAGAGAAATATAAGGTGCATTTCTTCGGGTTGTGGCAGAATTTGATTAATACCTATAAGATAATTATGCCAAAACTGATAATTGTGGATGGACTTTATGGACAGGAGGATTTCGGGCCCGTTTCTGGTTCTCCTCGAAAGATGGATCTTTTAATCGGTGGGACAAATCCTGTTGCAGTTGATTGCGTTGCCCTTAAGATTATGGGACTAAGTGTTGAAGATTCTCCCCCTGTTCTCATGGCTTATCATGAAGGTCTTGGTCCTGTTGAGCGGGACCGAATAGAAATAAGAGGTCCAGCTATTGATGATGTGATCTGTTCTTTTAAAAAACCACTCATCAACTTAAATAGTGGGAAATACTTTAAAGTCCACGATGGTGATGCGTGTTCTGGTTGCAGGGGCTATCTGCATTTTGTGCTTAATAAATTGTGGAGGCCAGATACTATGCATGAAGGAGAGCTACTGATTGATCGGCCATTCAAAAAAAACGTAAATGTTTTTATAGGTCCTCATTCGGGGGATTCTATCAATCCTGATGAGACAAACATTTTTATGGGCATCTGCCAGCAGCACCATGCAGACTGTGGTGGCATTCACATCCCCGGATGTCCGCCCCATACGGAGGAGATCATTAATGGTATTTTTCAGTTCTATAAGGATATTGAAAGACCGAAGTATGCAGACCAGACAGAAGAAGCAAAGCTTGGAAAATTGCTGAGGTCTATTCTGGATGTGCAAAAAAGTGGCTAGTCAATGTAGTCATTTGTTGATGGTTAACTCTGTGATATAGAAAAAGTATCTACCGGCATGGTTAAGAGCAAAAAATTTAGACCTGATCTGTCTTCTCCTCTCTTCTTTTGATTTTCCCTTGCTTAGTGTTTCACATCATAAATTCTCATACTAAAAGTTGCAGTCATTGCCACGCCCTTCGGGCTCACAATGACGGTCAGTTATTTATGATAATTCAGAGCAACTTAGATTAATGCTAAAGAAAATTACACAAGAACTCGAAAAGACACACATGATTGATGAATAATATTCTTTAAATAAATTTAAAAGCAGTTTTTTACTTGAAAAACTTAAAATTCTAAGGTAAAAGGAAAGGGATATAACACATGGCAGGGAAAGAGGCAAAGAATAAAAGAAAGTCCTTTCGAGTAGACACGCAAATGAAGGATCAATATTCTTTAAAAAAGAGAAATGGAGGTTGAGGTCAATGTACTGTTGTTAATTTCAGCCGTGGGGGTACAGGTTTGATATTTCACACACATGAAAAAATTGATGTAGGTTCAGTCGTTTACATAAAGGTGTTTGCGTCTACAGATCCGGAGCCTGTTAATGTTAAAGGAAAATTGCAATGGATTAAGAGAAGAGTAGGCGGTTTTATCTGTAGTGTTAAGTGGTATTGAATTAATTGAAGAAATGGGGGAGGCAAAAAAATCCTAATACATTTTTAGCAAAGGTCAAACAGAGATTTGAACCCTTTTTTTGGTTTTCATAGGTAGACAATTAACCATTTTTAAAAACTAACGTGAAAGGAGGGTAGCATGAGAAGAAGAATATTTTTAAGCTTTTGTTTAGTTGCAGTAGCTCTGGTTACTCTGGGAGCAGCAAACTCTTGTAAAGCTCCTATGGATGCAACTGGTGATTATAGTGGAACTTGGTCAATCAACATAAAAGAAGGGGAAATCATCGTTGATACTATGGAATGTGGTCCTATCAGAATGACTTTAGAACAGGATGTTACACTAGATCCCCCGGACAATCTCAAGGTAACTGGTATACTATACATTGATGACTATTCCTGCCTGGAAGAGGCCGGTTGGCCTGAGTGGCTCATTCCGGAACCCCAAGAAGTGGAGGTTTCAGGAAGGATGGGGACTCAAGATGGAAAGCTCATTCTTACCTCCGGAGGTTTGGGTACAGGAGTAGGTGCAATTTTTATCATGGAAGGGAATGGTGAAAGCGATGAACAGGCTGGAACCGAAATTCCAGAGATGACAAGATATTCAGGCAACTGGGGTCTTGCTGTCAGCGTTGTTTTTATCGGAACTGGTGGAGTTGGTGGAACATTTGAAGTTAGCAGGGATTAGCAACGACAGTTCTTTAGTAACCACCTCGCACAATAAAGTAATTACTACAATAAAAAAGCCCTCTTAAAAAATGAGGGCTTTTTGCTAATGTAGTAAAATATTGCAAAGTGAAGCATATGCATGAAAGTGAAAGGGGACAGCCTGGGACAATTTATTATGGTCGGGGTTTACCCATTGGATATTCTGTGATATAGGAAGAGAGAAATAAATGGTCAGTGTAATGATCGAAGGTGATGAATATTATATTGTTGCAAACTGCCGTTGTACTGAAATAATTTCAATGAAGAGGAGAGAAGAGCCGTGACTAAAATTCTTAAGGATTTTTCTGAAGAAAAAGTTATTAAAGGTATTAAAGCTAATTTCATTGAATGCATTAAGTACTGGGGGAAACTTCCACAATCCTTAATTGAGCATGAAGGAGAGGTAATCAGAATGACGACGGGTGTGCCCGTGGCATCCCTCAATTTTATAGCTTCAACTAAACCTGTCAAAGAGGACATAGATTCAAAAATAGAGAATACGATTCATTTCTTTGAATCCAGAAAGATGCCCTGCTTGTGGTGGGTTTTCCCAGAATCAATGTCGCAAGATTTGATTGAGCGCCTGGAGGTCAATGGTTTTTCATTAAGAGGAAGTGTTCCTTGCATGGCTGCAGACCTTTTGAATTTCAACAAGGAAATTCCTATGCCGCAAGGCATGACCATTCAACTTGTCAAAAAACAAGCGGAACTTGAAATGTGGGCGGAAACATCATCAGCTGGTCTGGGAGTGTCCAGTTCTTTTAAAGAAATGTATATGAATTTCATCAAGTCCTTTCCTATAAACGATGATTTTAAGCAAAGATTATATCTGGGAATTTATGATGGGGAACCAGTAGCTACTTCACTGCTGTTTCTAATTGCTGGTGTAGCTGAAGTCAATTTAGTATCAACCGTTCCCTCAAAAAGGGAGAAAGGGTTCGGGTCTTTAATAACACGTTACAGCCTGGTAGATGCTTTCAAAATGGGATACAGGGTAGGTGTTCTCGAATCCTTACCAAAGGGGGAGAATGTTTACAAAAAGCTAGGTTTCAGAGAATACTGTCGAGTTGAAATATATGGGAAAACCAAATAAGGGGTCTCCGTTTGACTTGAGCAAGAGTCAAACGGAGACTTGACCCCTCAGCCAACAACATTTAACGACATTGAATTTAAACTGTAGCTTGGAAAGAGGTTATGAAACCAATCTATGGAAATGACTAAAAGACAGGTAAGCCACTAGTTTGACTAGTGAGACTTTCAATGTTTGACATTTAGATTCAGTTGTAAAAAAATCCTCCTTTGAGTAAAGGGGAAAGCTTGGCGGTATAACCCAAAGGAGGTAACAAAATGTCGTACGAAAGTATAAGTCATTCGAGATGGGATTGCAAGTATCATGTGGTGTTCTTTAAGTTCTGGCATAAGAATAGCCTCCGGTGCTATCCGAGCTGATCGGGGC
>CAZOKO010000088.1:0-11851 GCA_964580455.1 uncultured Thermodesulfobacteriota bacterium
GATGTGGTCAATCACATGACAGTTTTTCCACTGGAGAATTATGGATAAGCAAGTACAAGTATTTCAAAATCATTCCAGAGAGAATCAATATTCTCAATGAGGGTGTGTATTAAGGTACTGAGTTCTTCATTGCTCATCTATGAACTCATATCTTCTTCCATATTTTACATAAACCTGTTATAAGTAGCGATTAATTGTATAATAGTGTGTATTATACTATCGCCTTTGAAATTATTGAAAGGATACGTTGATGAGCTTAATAACAGCTGAGAAAATATCAAAAAAATATGTAAAAGGAGAGATAGAGGTTGAGGCTTTAAAGGGGCTGGATTTTGAGATTGAACCGTCTGCCTTTGTTTCCTTCGTTGGTCCTTCCGGTAGTGGTAAGACCACGCTCCTAAACCTTGTCGGGTGTCTTGACAAACCAACTTCGGGGATATTGAAGGTAGCAGACAAAAACGTTTCCCACCTTGACAGGCGCATGGCTGCATCTTTCAGAGGTAAAACCATAGGTTTCATATTTCAGGATTTTAACCTTATCCCCGTGCTTACGGTATATGAGAATGTTGAGTACCCACTACTTATGATTCAGAATGCCGCTTCGATCGAAAGGAAAAGACGTATCCTTGCTCTTCTTGATGCAGTAGGGATGACCGAACAGAAAAACAAATACCCTGATCAGATATCAGGCGGGCAGAAACAGAGAGTAGCTATAGCAAGAGCTTTGGTTACAAACCCGAAGCTTGTTTTAGCTGACGAACCGACTGCTAATCTGGATCACAAAACAGCATATATGGTTATCAATATTATGAAGAAGATGAAAGATGAACTCGGGACAACCTTTGTATTTTCAACCCACGATCAGAAGATCGTCTCAGAAGCCGAAATTACATATACACTGGAGGACGGGAAACTGACCGGTGGGGAGGTTAAAAAAAGTCATGCTTAAACTATTTAAGATCGCCATAAGAAACCTCATGAGATATAAAAGAAGGACATTACTCACAGCCTCATTGATCACCATAGGTGTTGTATTTGTGCTGGTGTTTGTCTCAGTTTCAAGCTCTTTTAAGAGCATGATGATTGGTCAGGTCACAGACTCCTTCTTGGGACATATTCAAATTCACAGGGAAGGTTATGTTGCTTCAATAGAAAGTCTGCCCCTTACTATGAATTTGGGACCTCAGGCAATAAAAAAAGTGGAGAAAGCAATACGTAAAATCCCTGAGATAGAGGTCCATTCAAACAGGATAAAATTTGGGGGTATGTTTAGCAATTTCGTTGAGACAACAAACATCAGGCTCAACGGCATAGATCCTGCGGAAGAGATCAAGACTATACCACTTTTCCCTGCAAGAATAATTGAAGGAGAAAAGATTATCCGAGAAGGGGAAATCCTTGCTCCCGAACTGCTTGCAAAAGGTATGAAGGTAAAGGTTGGAGATACCGTTGTTATAATTGCAACTAACAAGGATGGTTCTGTTAACGGGAGGCAATTCAGAGTTGGTGGGATAGTTGAGAGTGTCATAGGTCCCGGGGGCAGGGATGGATATATACATATTGAGGATGCTATGGATATCCTCAGGATGGATGAAATGGAGATAAGTGAAATTGCCATAAGACTTAAAGATTTTGACAAACTCCATGAGGTATCAAGTAAATTGAACGATGTATTCTCAAAAAAACTAAACAAAAAAGGAAAGCCAAAATATGAGGTGCATACGTGGGAAAAGCTTCATCCATTTTACAATATAGCAAGAATGATAGATATTATGACATTCTTTATAAAACTCATGCTTATAGCTATAGTTCTCATCAGCATCATGAATGTGATGGTTATGGCGGTGTATGAAAGGATAAGAGAGATCGGCACTATTGCTGCCATGGGTACAATGCCTGAAAAAATTCTTTCAATGTTCGTAATAGAGGGCTTTTCTCTTGGAGTTTTTGGTGTCATACTTGGCAATATCCTTGGTATTGCAATTATCTTTATACTGAATATCTCTAAAATCACATTTGATTTTGGCAGGCAAACAGGGCTTTTGCTTTCACCAACCCTGCATTTACAAGATGTCTTTTTAATCTCAATAATAGTAATTATAATTTCTGTAATAGCAAGCCTTCAACCCGCTTATAAGGCATCAAAGATGGAACCAATTGAGGCATTAAGATATGTATAAGAGGAACTTTAACATGAAGAAGATATCTTTTTTAAGTCTTACAATATTCCTTCTGGTATCAGCTATAACTTATGCCGGCCAGGAGGTTGTGGTAAAAATTGCCGTCGCATCAAATAACAAAAATGCTACATCCAATGTGGGTGCTATAGCAGGTCGCAGCCCCTACTATCTTATGTTTGATAGCACAGGCAAATTGATAGAAGCTATTGAAAACCCTTACAAGGATGCAAGAGGAGGGGCTGGTCCTTCAACAGCAAACTTCCTTGCTGAAAAAGGTGTGACTATAGTAATTGCTGAAACCTTCGGCGGCAAAATGATTAATGCTATGAAAAGTAAGGGTATGACTTCTTTTGAGTTTAAAGGCATTGCCAATGATGCTGTGAAAAAGGTCTTAAATCCCAAATGAGGGCGTCGCGCAATATATCTTTACAGAAGTTCTATTGAGATAATTAGTAACTGAACGAAAAGTCATGTTCAGGACAAATCCGAATATCTAAATCCGAAATTCGAAACAAATTCGAATATCAAATGACAAAATGACCGAAACTAAGATGTTGGGAATACGATGTTTTTGTCATTGGAACATTCGTATTTTGGTTATTGTTTCGTAATTCGTGCTTCGGATTTCGAATTTTTGACCGAAATACTGGGGTTTTCGGTCAAGCACTAATAAGGAGATCCAGTATGATCAATATTGTAACTATTCTTATAGCAATTATATTTCCAGTTGCTGTTTATGCAATAGATGGTGGTCAGCTTCTGATGAAAGTTGACAGAAATCTTAGTCCTGAATCCTACGAGTCATACAGGAAATTGATCAATATTGAACCGGATGGCAGGAAAAAGGAATTTGTGCTTTTTATTGTTAAAAAAGGACAGGATAAAGTGACAGCATTATTTATATCACCAGCTAGCGAAAAAGGAAGAAGTACTTTAAGACTTGGAGACAATATGTGGCTTTACATTCCCAATGTAGGCAAACCCATCCGCATAACAAGTCTTCAGTCAGTTGTGGGTGGGGTGTTTAATAATTCAGACATATTGCGCCTTGATTATGCAACAGAATACAATGTAGAACAAACAGAAGAGATGGATAGTTCGTATCTTTTGCATCTTAAGGCAAAGACGAAGACTGTTGCTTATGATAGACTTAAGATGTGGGTAGATAAAGAAAAAATCCTGCCCAGTAAAATTGAGTGTCTCACAGAAGCCTCCATGCTGATAAAAACAATCTATTTTAAAAAAATCCAGGATTTTGGGGGTGGAATAATAAGGCCATCAGTTATTGAGACAGATAGCCCTCTATACAAAGACTATAAATCGGTTATAATATTTGCAAAGATTAAGAAAAGAGAATTCAATGATGAGGTTTTTACCTTAACATTCATGCCTAATCTGGGATCTTTGCGATAAGTGAAATTACTGATAATACTCTTATCTTTGCTGATTATTTTCCCCAAAATTATCATTGCACAGGAAGAGCATTCCTTCGATTTATCAGAGATAGAGAAAAAGCCCTATCACATTGGGGGATACCTCGAGCTTCGTCCCGTCCTTTTTAGTCTTGATAAAGATTCCTCCCTTTATAAACTCAGATTTTACAATCGTAATGAAGGAGACACCGTCGAAGAGTATAATTTTACTATTCAATTAGACGGAAGTTATGAAAAGGGAATCTTCAAACTTTATGCAAAAATGAACACAGATTTTAAGGAATCATATCTTGGATGGTCTGAAGAAACCGACCTCTTTGAAGGATATTTATCTTTAAAACCATCATCATCTCTTACCTTAGAGATAGGAAAGAAGACTTTAAAATGGGGAAAGGGCTATGCATGGAATCCCATTGCATTTGTTGATAGAATCAAAGATCCTGATGATCCTGAACTTCCCCTTGAGGGATATATAGTGGCATCAGCAGATTACATAAAGAGCTTTGATGGCCATCTAAAAACATTTTCTTTTACACCTGTTTTAGTACCTGTTTATGACCACACAAACAGTGATTTCGGAAGAATTGATCACTTAAATTTCGCAGGGAAACTATATTTTCTACTTTATGATACGGATATTGATTTTATCTTTCTGGGGGGTGGGAGTAAAACAAAAAGATACGGCATAGACTTTTCAAGGAATATCACAACAAATCTTGAAATACACGGGGAGTTTGCTTTATTTAATAACTACAAGAAAGTATTCATCAATAGAACTGGCAATATCTTTACTACAGAATATGATGCAACAAGTTATCTGATTGGGGTAAGATACCTCACATCATTAGATACAACGTTCATCCTTGAATATTATCATAATGGAACAGGGTTCTCTAAGAGCGCTACGAAAGATTATTTCTCATTCATAGACAGGGGTTATAACTTATATCATTCTTCCGGTGACGACTCCCTTTTAAAGACGGCTTCACATATAACAAAAGAGAGCTACGGCAGGATGAATCCCATGAGGGATTACCTTTATCTGCGCATCAGTCATAAAGAGCCTTTCAATATTCTATATTTAACTCCTGCAATAACAGGAATTTTTAACATTAAAGACAAAAGTTTTTTCATCTCTTCAGAATTGTTATACAACGCCATTACCAATTTAGAACTGCGACTGAAAACAACCTTCCTTATAGGAGATAAGTATACCGAGTATGGAGAAAAGCAGAATGATTACAGAGTGGAGTTAAGGGTAAGGTATTATTTCTGAGCCACAACATCTCGGAAATTCTACAACTTATTTAAGTTAGAAATTTTGTCTGTCTAATTAGTTAATTTTAACCTACCTATTAAATCTCTCTCCACCTGTTTTCTATATTGCATATACGATCGTAACCTCTAGCCATCATTAACGCATCAACGATGGTTATTGCCGCCATTGCTTCGATCACTGCATAATGTCTGCCCAGTAACGTTGGGTCACGTCTTGTAATTGGGTTCAGTTCTTCTATCTCCATCTTCTGCATGTTAACACTGTCCTGCCTGATACTTATTGTTGGTGTTGGTTTAATTGCCAACCTGACAACAATTTCATCACCATTACTGATGCCGCCTAAAATACCACCGGAATTGTTGGTCTTAAAGCCGATTTTGCCATCTTTTTCGCAGAATTCATCGTTACATTCAGAACCTTTCATATTGCCGACTTTAAACCCGGCGCCATATTCAATCCCTTTAACAGCTCCTATGGAAAGCAATGCATGACCAAGCAGTGCACTTAATTTGTCAAAAACTGGTTCTCCCAGACCTGCTGGAACCCCTTTAATCCTCAGTTCAATTACTCCTCCTGCTGTATCACCCTCATCTTTTATTTCCAGAACCCTTTTAGTCATTTTTTCTGATGCTTCAAGATCAGGACAGTTAATCTCATTTTTCCTGTAATTCCTTTTAGCTTCCTCAAATTTCATATCTTTTGCTTTAATGCCCATGCATTGTACTGTATACGCCATTAGTTCTATCCCTTCTTCAGCAAGTATATACTTTGCAACTGCCCCTCCTGCCACTCTACCTACGGTTTCTCTGCCAGAAGCCCGGCCAGCACCGCACCAGTCCTGGTATTGTCCGTATTTCTTATAGAAAGGAAATGTAGCATGCCCGGGTCGGCATAAATCTTTGTACTCTCTATACTGGTCAATATGAATTTGCTGCGTGTCTACATTGTAAATCATAATAGCCACTGGTGCGCCAGTTGTAACGCCATCCTGTCCTACGCCCGCAAAAATGTGACACTGATCGGTTTCTTTTCTGGGTGAATTAAGCTGGCCAACGCCTGGTCTGCGTTTATCCATCTCCTTTTGAATAAATTCATCGGTTAATCTTAACCCAGGCGGAACTCCATCAACAATTACGGACAGGCCACTCCCCTTGCCAATACCATAGCTTTCTCCAACTGTGGTTATTCTAAATAACCTTCCAAATGTATTGCCTAACATTTCTAATCCTCCTCTTTTTAGATTTTATAAATTTATTTATTCTAACCATTACAGATCTTAACATGCCTTATTTTTTTAGATGATCCCCTAGAAAGTCTTGTGTTTATTCTATTGATATGAAAGGGAGTTACAAAGCAGGTTTATGGTATATCCACTGGCGTCAACATTATTCATAACGCAGAGCCTCAATAGGGTTCATCCGCGAGGCTTTTCGTGCCGGATAGATCCCAAAGAAAATTCCCACACTGGCAGAGAAAAGGAAAGCCACAAGGATTGCATTGAGTGAAATAGGAGAAAGCCATCCTGTAAAGTAAGTAATAGCAGAAGTAATACCAATCCCTAAAAAAACACCAATACCTCCTCCTATCAAACTGAGCAGAACTGCCTCAAATAAAAATTGGAGGAGAATGTCTTTAGGTTTTGCTCCCACTGACATGCGTACCCCTATTTCTCTCGTCCTCTCAGTGATCGAAACCAGCATGATATTCATGATACCAATGCCTCCCACCACAAGAGAAATTGAGGCAATACTGCCCAGCAAGAGAGTCAATACACTTGTAATGGTTGAAAATACCGCGGTAAGGTCGGCAAGATTTCTGACTGTGAAATCATCATCTTCCCCCCTCTTGATTTGATGTCTATGCTTGAGCAGATCTCTGATCTGTTCCTGGGCATCAGCCATAAGATCCATGGAGATAGCCGATGCCATCACCATGGTAAGATAGGTAATTCCCACTAACCGCCTCTGTGCAGTAGTATATGGTACGATTATGGTATCATCCTGATCCTGGCCGAAAGCCGTCTGTCCCTTTGGAGTCAATAACCCCACCACCCTGAAAGGTATTCTTTTAACTCGGATTACCTGCCCCACAGGATCCTGCTCTCCAAAAAGCTTTTCTGCAACTGTCTTACCAATGATACAGACTTTGGTGGCAGCTTTTACATCCTGAAGCGTAAAAAATTCTCCATGTTCTATTGGCCAGTTTTTAATCCATTGATAATCAGGATCAACTCCAAACACTGAGGTACCCCAATTCTGGTTTTGAAAAACTACCTGGGCTGATGTGTTCACTACCGGAGTTACCATCTGAATAGCGGAGCATTCTTCCTGGATTGCCTTAGCATCCCCAGCTGTAAGGGTTGTAACAGTACCAGATCCTGTCCGCATACCCCCTTTAGTTATACTCCCCGGAAAAATAATGAGCAAATTGGTCCCGAGACCACTTATTGACTTTTCAATTGCAATCTGGGCTCCACTTCCCATACTTACCAGTGTAATAACAGCACAGACACCAATGACTACTCCCAAAACAGTGAGCAATGATCGGAGTTTATTTTTTCTGAGTGCTCTCAGTGCAACACGAATGGTAATAAAAAAATCCACTTCCCCTCACTGATCACTTATAATTTTGCCATCACGGAACAACACTTGACGTCTTGCATATCGGGCAATAATTGCTTCGTGGGTTACTAAAATAATAGTAATTTCATAGGTATTGTTCAAGTCTTTTAAAATCTGCATAATTTCTGCACTTGTCTGGGTATCTAGATTCCCCGTTGGTTCATCGGCCAGGATGAGAGAAGGGTTATTAACCAATGCTCTTGCAATAGCAACCCTTTGTTGCTCTCCTCCCGAGAGTTGGTTGGAAAGGTTGTACATCCTCTCTTTCAATCCTACCCTTTCAAGGGCTTCAACTGTCAGCCTGTATCGTTTTGATGCAGTAACCTTGGAGTAAAGTAAGGGAAGCTCCACATTTTCGAGAGCACTAGTTCGGGGTAGCAGGTTATAATTCTGAAATACAAAGCCAATCTTTTTATTCCGTATTTCAGCCAATTGA
The DNA here is from genome assembly GCA_964580455.1 of uncultured Thermodesulfobacteriota bacterium. Classification (GTDB taxonomy): domain Bacteria; phylum Desulfobacterota; class WTBG01; order WTBG01; family WTBG01; genus CAZOKO01. Next base: position 7,950 of record CAZOKO010000088.1, read on the forward strand.
TTTGCATTGAGGGAAGATAGTTCCATCCCCTCTAGAAGAAGCCTCCCATTAGTTGGGATATCAAGACATCCCAGGAGGTTCATAAAGGTAGATTTTCCTGATCCAGAAGCGCCCATAATGGCCACAAATTCTCCTTCCTCCACCCCTAAAGAAATCCCCCTCAACGCAGGAATTTCTACACCTTCGCCTAAGTAATAAGTTTTATAGAGCTGTTCTGCAAGGATAAAATGTGTCATAATGATTAATGCTTTTTATCGTCTAAACCCGAACCTGAAGCCAGATCTTCCAGATGAAACGCCTTGCTTCCACTGGGAAAGATAACCCACAATCACTTTTTCTCCCTTATCAATTGACCCATTTAACACTTCAGTATAACGTCCATCTGAAATGCCTGCTTTCATTGGAATACGTTTTACCTGTCCACTGTCATTAATGATCCACAGACTCTGCTGAAGATTTAAAAGTTCTTCCTCATCTCCTGAATCTTTATCCTCTTCTTCATCATAATGGTATAAATGCTTATCTGCTGGATCAGCTTTAAACCTCAATGCAATATTTGGCAACCTCAATACATCCTTTTTCTCATTAACAATGATAGAAACAGTGGCGGTCATCCCTGGTCGCAAGACAAGATCTGGATTGGGAACCTCAATTACCGTTGCATAGGTGACCACATTCTGCTCTTGTTTGGGGGCAAATCTCACCTGGGAAATTTTACCACTGAAGGTTCTTTCTGGAAAGGCATCTACAGTAAAAAGGACTTCCTGTCCCGCCTGAATCTTCCCGATATCAGCTTCGTCCACATAGGCCTCTACTTGCATCTTGGTCAGATCTTGTGCAATTAAAAATAGATCAGGGGTCTGGAATGTGGATACCACAGTTTGTCCTACATCGCAGTTTCGAGAAATCACAATGCCATCAACAGGTGAATAAATAGTGGTATACTCTAAATCTACTTTCGTAGAATTAAGGAGTGCCCTCGACTGTTCTTTCCTGGCCTGAGCAGCAGAAAACGCAGCCTTTGCTGCCTCGTAGTTAGTCTCAGCAACCTCTAAGTCCCTCTCAGATGCAACAAGGCCCTTAGTCAAGTTCTTGATTCTCCTCAGGTTATTTTCCGCGTCCAGAAAGAATACTCTAGCCTCTCGGGTCTGAGCTTGAGCTAGATTAAAATTGGCATCAGCCTGTTTTACCTTTGTCTGATATATATCGGTTTCCAATTGGGCTATAACCTGCCCTTTCTTCACTTGGGAGTTGAAATCAGCATAGATCTTGGTTATCCTGCCAGAAACCTGACTGCCAACCCGAACAGTAATGACAGGATTAATCGTTCCTGTTGCAGTTATTTTTTTCAGAATATCTCCTCGATCAACCACCGCTGTTTTGTACTTATCTTCCTGGCCATTGCCCTTAAAAAGAAAAAAGGCTATTATAATAAGTAAAATACCTGTTCCAATAAATAATCTCTTTTTCACTAAAGCTTTTCCTTTTACTGTAGAGTTAGCTAAAATGCCTGTCACCACCTGAAGATTTAAGAAGGTTTTGGTATAAATCTTATTCTATAATCATATGTGTACTAAGTAGAAACGGAAAGAAGTATAAACTATTTTGGTCGTTATAGCTACCACAATATTTTTGCGTGACCTACGCCGTCAGGTTGTCCCAATCGCCTTGTGCGCACCTAGACAAATATGCTTTATTATCCACTATTTTCTTCTAGAACTGCCACAAAATTGGCACTGAAGAACTCATTGTTTAAATGAATTTCAGGTATTAGGGAATCAACTTTTCTGCGATTTCAGGTATGTCTTCATTAAGCCGATCCACATTAGCAGATAGGACATCACCCGGCAAACCCCAGAGGTGATTATCCTGCAACCATTTGTAAAGGGTGTCTACTTCACTATCAATGAGCATCCTGGCAACCGGATAAATTTCTTTGCTGAATGTGAGGTACTGCTTACTATGAAAGTAGAATGCCTGTTGCCAGAAATCATTGTACTGCCTGTTGCCATTACCACCCTCGAGAGACCTTTTACTTGCCATGGCGGCAGTGTAGCCACATCCCAGAGCACCCTTAATGGCAGTTTCTGCAAACGCAGCATTATCACCACAACAGATAACATTCCCTCTGGCAGGTTCCCAGATTGCCGGTCTTAATGCCATATTGCAACCCAGTCTATCAATGACCTTTGATAAAGTGAACCAAGATGCAAAAGGGGATTCTTTCATTACACGCTCTAGGAGGTCAGGTAGTCTCATTTTGGTAAAGATAGGTGCTGCAATGCCCAGATGGAAAGCATTACGCGTCCAGAGCCCCAGATTTATCTGCCCAGGGTATATTGATGGTGCACATAGTTGCATATAACGTGATTCGGGAAAAGGGGTATCAACTCTGTCAAGAATGTAGGTAAGAAATTTAAGTCTTGGCCCACCATCTGGTCGACCCTCGTTCAACCCGAGCTTTTCCACCAATGACGAAAAGGCACCATCTGCAATTATAACCCGTCTTGCTTGGAGTTTCTCCTCCCCAGAACCAGAGCTTACCCTGATAGTAGCACCCCGAGGAGTTTCATCAACGTCAACACACTTGGTGCCGCTCCTGACTTCACAACCGGTCTGTATGCTTTCATCAAGTAATCCTGCAAGCAAGACTTCCTTGTCTATCTGAAAACCATAGATTTGTTCACTCGACTTCTCACTGTTAAAGGAGTAGCCTGATGGAGAGACCCAGGTCTCATTATGGTAGGGGCCGAGCATGCCCCGGTAGCCAACATTGACATCATCCTCCAAGTTTTTCAGGTGGAGCAGATGGTACCCATAATCGATCTCAAAATTGACATAAACACTCTTTATTTCCATGTCGGTGGGTTTCTTGGCTGAACTGAACCCTCCCGTTCCGACGCGTATTAACTGGCTGCAATACCGCCTCAACTGGCTGATATTTTTCCTTTTCTCCACCAGCAACACTTTGAGTCCATCTCTAGCAGCAGTTCGAGCAGCCATCAAGCCACCGGGTCCAGCTCCAATTACGATGATGTCATATATCATTCTCTTTCCCTCCTTCATCACACCTTCCAGTTGTAGGGTTCTTGTTAAAACATGAACCATCACCACCAACTACTTAACTACTGTAATCTCTGTTCTTCATTTGCAAATATTTAACCGCATAATGCTGACTAAAAAAATAAAATATGTTTTCAGGATAGATTTGGGTATAAAAAGGGGCAGTTTTCGTGAGTTCATCACGAGCTGCCCCCTTCAAATAGATAAAGCATGGGATTACTTTTTAGTTATCAGAGTCTCAATACTTTTCATAGCCATGGCTACAAAGGGCTTAGGCGTAATCTCTTTAACTACTTCAATTACTATATCCTCAGTAACTGCCCCACCTTCACCAGCTTTTTTTTCTATACCTTCCATCATCTTTTTTTCCGTCATCGCCCGGAAAGGTTTAGGCGAGCCTTCTATTAACTTTTCACACATTTCCTTGCTGTTGTCCTGCCAGTTAAGTTCAGCCATACTCTTCCTCCTTTCAATTTCTTTGGTTTAATGTAAATGTTAGTGGGTTAAAAATGCTAATGTGCTATGTAATGCATTAAGGGTAGTCTTACACTCCATTCTTTAGAGGGAGTCTAATTTCTTTGTTAAGGTATCTGCAATACTGTCTTTGAAAAGTTTGTATGCCTCTTGCACTAAAGGAAGGTTACCATCTTTTTCATACCGCCCTAAGAGTGAACCGGTAACAATAATACGCGTCCCCCTGAAATCAAAATCACTTCTGTAGTTAGGCAGAATTTCATGACCACCGTGAAATTCATGGTGATAGTCAATGCCATCAACTTCAAAAACCCAGTGTCGTAAATGCTCAAATAAATCGATTGTTTCGTAGGTGAAATAGTATG
>CAZOKO010000089.1:0-11379 GCA_964580455.1 uncultured Thermodesulfobacteriota bacterium
TACTCTTTTTGCTTAATCTGTTGCGTAAAATATGTTAAGTTGCGGAACTGCTGTTTCCTAAGCAATTTTGTTGACATAACATAATCACTATCCTATACTGATTTCATATAATACGCTACATATCTTCATTTATTTAACAACACAAAATAATTAAAGGAGAGTATTATGATGCAGTTTGAACAGACATTCACAAATTTTTTACTTCACCACCAGGAAAAATATAACCGCACCTACCATTTTGTGATTCTAATGGATGCAGTTCTAAGTGCAGCCAAGCATATACAGCAATATTACCTTACAGGAGCATTGAAAGGCAACCTGGGACTGACAGGTGAGGTGAATGTGCAGGGAGAGGAAGTCATGCGTATGGATCAGATTGCACATGAGATTGTCATCCATTATCTCAATACCTCCGAACGGGTTATCCATGCAGTAAGCGAGGAAGCAGAAGAAATTATCCCTATGGCTGAAGACAATGGGCGCTACTTTTTCTATTTCGATCCCCTTGATGGTTCTGCAAATGTATCACATGGTCTTCCTGTCGGTTTTCTCTTCGGCATTGCCAAACGAAACCTCGAGGGCACTGAAGATGGACATTTACGTGCAGGAAAAGATTACATCGCTGCCGGTATGTTTGTCATTCCCACCGGGATGTTTACCATAGCACTTCGGGAGGCAGGAACCTGGCGATTCCATATTGATGAAACTATGAACTTTGTAAAACCCATCCGTATGATCCTGCCAGAGAACACGAAAAGCTGGGAGCTTTCATTCAATGAAGCCAACCGATACACTTTTAAAAAAGCTGTCCAAAACTGGATTTCAGAAAATGAAAACAAATATTCTTTCAGATATCTCGGTGCGCTGGCAGGAGATTTTCACCGTCTTCTCGCAAACGGCGGTATGTTCATGTATCCCGCAATCATCAATCATCCCAACCCCAAGAAAAACAGACCTCTGGGCAAACTAAGACTGATGTACGAAGCTTCCGTCGTTTCCTTTATGTGCCGTGAAGCCGGGGGACATGCTGTGGATGAAACGGGTACCCCTATTCTCGATATAGAACCATCAAAACTTCATCAGCGAACAGCCCTCTACGTGGGTTCCAAACCGCTCGTTGAAGACATAACCAAGGTGCTACGTGGATAATACGACTGTATCTGCTTAAAAACCCTGTTTAATTTTAAGCAGACAATGCAAATTGCAAAGGACAAAATTCAAAATAAACTGATCTGATATAGATTCCTGCTTTTGCAGGAATGACAATGGTGTAAAATATTTTTAAGTCATTCACTACAGTTAAGTAAATATAAAACTGGTATTACCTCAAACAATCTGATATCAAACGGGGCAGGCAAAAAACTCTTTTCCACTGCAAAAAGAGTTTTTTTCTTGATATATATATGATCAGTGTAGAAAATCTCACAAAAGGATTCGGAAGTCAGCTACTATTTGAAAGAGTGAACTTCCAGATCAATTCCCGCGAACGGGTTGGACTTGCTGGACGAAACGGACACGGGAAGACGACGCTTTTCCGCCTCATAACAGGTGAAGAACACCCTGATTCAGGTACCATCACCATTCCCAGAAACTACCATATTGGCTACGTTCATCAGCATCTTGAGTTTACCGAAAATACAGTGCTTAAGGAAGGAATAACGGGGCTTCCCAAGGGGGAACAACATCATCACTGGAAAGTTGAGAAAATCCTTGCAGGACTTGGATTTACAGAAGATGACATGCAACAGCATCCTGAAAAATTTTCAGGGGGGTATCAGGTACGTCTCAATCTCGTCAAGGTACTCGTCTCCGAACCTGACCTTTTGCTCCTGGATGAGCCTACCAACTATCTGGACATAACCTCTATACGCTGGATTGAGCGTTTTCTGCTCAACTGGCCTCATGAGCTGATGCTCATTACACATGACAGGAGTTTTATGGATAAACTCGTTACTCACACCATGGGAATTCACCGCATGAAGGTACGTAAGATAACAGGGAATACCGGGAAGTTTTATGCGCAGATTGCCCAGGATGAGGAAATATACGAGAAGACACGCATCAATGATGAAAGACGTCGCAAAGAGATTGATCAATTCATAAACCGCTTCAGGGCCAAGGCGAGGCTTGCGAATCTGGTGCAGTCTCGAATCAAACTACTGGAGAAACTGGGGAAGAGGGAAAAGCTTGAAACACTCAAAACACTGGACTTCTCATTTCGCTCCAAACCTTTTCAAGGAAAGAATGTTTTGGATGTTAAAGACGTCTCGTTTTCATATGATCCGGAGAAGCCGCTTATTAAGGATTGTACTATTACCATCAAACCACACGACAGGGTCTGCGTGGTAGGGAAAAATGGCAAAGGCAAAACGACGCTTCTTAAACTTCTGGCAGGAGTACTCACACCTCAAACCGGTAAAATTGCCTGCAACCCCGGTATAACAAAGGGGTTCTTCGAACAGACCAACATCAAAAGCCTGGTTGATACCAGAACAATAGAGGAGGAAATTAACCACTCACACCCAGACGTTGACAGGCAGACGGCATGGAACATCTGCGGTGCCATGATGTTTGAAGGCGATCATGCTCTTAAAAAGATCAGTGTACTTTCAGGTGGGGAAAAGAGCAGGGTGATGCTTGGTAAGCTCCTGGCAACACCTGTTAATCTGCTGCTTCTCGATGAAATAACAAACCATCTCGATATGGAGTCGTGTGATGCACTACTTGCTGCCATTGACAGCTTCGAGGGCGCTGTAATTATGGTTACCCACAACGAGATGTTTCTCCATGCCCTGGCTGAGCGTCTTATTGTGTTTCAGCATGACCATGTGTACGTATCTGAGGGAAGTTACCAGCGTTTTTTAGAGAAAGATGGATGGGAAGATGAAGAACTTCTGTTCAAATCGGTTCGGAAAGATGTCGATGAAGAGGAACGAAGCAGGAAATTGAGCAAAAAAGAACTACGGCGCAGACGCTCCGAGATTATTACCGAACGTGCCAAGGCTTTAAAACCACTGGAGCAACGTATTGGGCAGGTAGAAAAAGATATTGAAACTCACGAAAATAATCTCAACAAATTCAATCAGGCAATGCAGAAGGCAACACAGGCACAGAGTGGCACAAAGATAGTGAACCTCTCACAGTCCATTCACAAATGCCAGTCAGCTATTGACAAGCTCTTTGACGAACTGGAGGAACTAACCAGCACTTTCGAAGAACAAAAGGCCATCTTTGAAAAGAAGCTCGGGGAATGCTGAAATGAGAATCCATTTAATTGATTAACGATAGTTATTGAGTTAGTTCACTCTCAAGTTTCATTATAACTGATTTAAGTTTAGAGTCTTTCTGCCTGAGTTCATTCTGTACTTTTTGTGCGTCTTCACGGATACTGAACCTTCCTATCATGATACGATACCATATTTCCCCTTCTCCCAGGTCATCTGCTTGTATATAGGCATCATCAAACCCCAAAGATTCCAATCGCACTGCTTCATCGATTGCAACCTCTTTGATTTTGTAGGAGTTGGTGCCAATTGAATAAAAAACTTTTTGAGGAGTCTTCTCCTCAGCCGGTATCACTGTTTCTTTTTCTTTCTTTGCCGTGCTTTCCGGAGATACATTCACTGCAAAGGACTGATCATCTTTTTCAGGTTTAACAACTGAAACTGTTTTGACCACATCCGGTTTTCGCTGAGATATTTCCTCTTGTACCGGCTGTGAAACATCAGAAGTAAGTCCCATTTCAGTGAGCGGCTGTTCTTCATCCGTTGATGCTTTTTCCTCTATTGGAGGTGTTGTTTCGACAGAATCGGTTTCTCTCTGAACTATTTCCCCTTCCACTGGCTGTGAAACATCAGAAGCAGTCTCCATTTCGGTAACAGATTGTTCTTCATCCGCTTTTATCGTTTCATTTATTGGAGGCGTTGTCTTAATCGCATCTGGTTTTTGCTTAGATGTTTTTCTTTGCACCGGCTGTGAAACACCAACAGGTACAGGTTTCTTAATTGCAATAGATTTCTTTTCTTCTTTCTTAATCAATATTTTTCTCGACTTTGCTTTTCGTTTCACTATAACTGATTTGAGTTTAGAGTCTTTCTGCCTGAGTTCATTTTGCACTTTTTGTGCGTCTTTACGCGTGCTGAAATTTCCAATCTTCACACGATGCCATATCTGCCCTTTTTGCAGATCAGTTGTTTGCACATAGGTATCAAACCCCAATTGCTTAAGTCGGTTTGATTCGCTGACTGCTGTCTTTTTGGTTTTGTAAGAACCTGCATGAATTGAATAGATAGTACGTGAAGAAGTCTTCTTCTCAATTGGCTTAACAGGATCCTTCTTCTTTTTTACGCTGCTCTTCGGAGGCACCTTCACTTGAGATATCTGAACATCCTTTTTCAGTATAACAGGAGGGGGTATTTCTTTGACAGAATCAGTCTTTTTTTGAGATATTTCTTTTTGTGCTGTCTGAGTACCATCAATAAGTCCAAGCTCTTTTTCTACTAAGGCCTTTTCCTTTTCTTCCTTCATAACTGTATGCAGGATTTTGTCTACCGTTTTTTCAGTTTCTTTTTTCAATTGTGCAATAAGAGGATTAAGTTTCTGTTGTGACTTCAAAAGGAAGATACCGCCAATGTTTACTACTACAACAAGCACTCCAATCATTACAATTGCAGGGAGGCGTTTAGGTGAACGTTTCTGCTTTAGTTCTGATTTCTTTGAAGCTGTGGTGACAAGCTCTTCAATCGGACCAGGCTTTTTAAGCGGATTGGCCAAAATATCTTCTTTTGATCTTTTTTTAAACACATGTCCAGTTTCTTGCGCAAGAAATGAAGGGACCTCATCATCGGTATTAAGGGCACTCTCAAGGTTAAAAAATGCTGGTTCCTTTGATTCTTCAGTTGTTTCTTCCAACTTCTCTGTTTCTGAATCACTTTTTGATTCATCTAATGAAATCTCCAGTTCAGAATATTCTACTAGAGGTCCACCACAGACAGGACATTCCTTCCGGCCTGCGCCTTTTATCTCAAATTCACAATTTGTACAATACATAAGTATCCCCCTTATCTTATTACCTTTATCAAAACTTCTGACCTCCGTTCTTTAGCTAAACTACATGTACCATACAAAAATTTTCTTTATCCTGACTTCTTTCATATAAAACAAAAGTCTATGGATTTTATTATCGGCTAAAGCTAATAAAATAATTATCAAAAACGGAATGCAAATTGAGATAGCAAAACTGTCTTATCACCTTTTAAATTTTTTCCTCTGCCTGCCTTCTACAAAAACATCAAATCCACCTAAGAGTACCGGCAAACCCCAAAATTTAGACGCAAATTCTTTCTGTCTTGTCTTGCCTAAAATATTTATTTGAATTAAACTTAAATATGGATTATTATTCTTTCCCATGTAAACCACTAAACGGAAAAAATCCAAAATCATTTCAAAGCGAGGCAGACGGGACAAACGATGAATGAAACTACTATTTTACAAAACTTAGAGGCAATCGCAGAAAAGCTGGATATTAAAGTAAATTATGAGAATCTCAGAAAGAGACACGTCTTCTCAAAAGGAGGTTTTTGCAGGCTGAAAGAAGATAAGATAGTCATCATCGACACTACACTTAACTTATCAGAAAAGATAGACGTCTTAGCAGATGCATTAAGCCAGCTTGATCTTGAAGATATTTATATGCCACCGGCGGTAAGGAAAATACTAGCCGGCAAAAGCAATAAGAACACTTCTGATGATAAAGGCCATAACGAAAAACCTGCATTAAAGCCACATAATTACACAGAAGATCACGGATCTTAACACCAGGCATAATTCAGTGCGCATCAGTGGTTAAATTTAATTTTTATGCAATAATCCGGGGAGAGGAGTGTCAACCAGGAGTGTACACTTCAAAACGCTACATCAATCTTTATGACAGTGGAGAATTAGACGAGAGGATCGGTGCCCTGGAAGAGATATTAACCCACTGTTGCCTTTGCCCCTGGGAGTGCAAGGTTAATCGTAAGAAGGGAGAGACAGGTATCTGCCAGGCAGGTTATGACCTCAAGGTAGCCAAAGCTCTGCCTCACATGGGAGAAGAACCTGTTTTAACTGGTAACAGCGGATCGGGCACCATCTTTTTCACTCATTGTAATCTGAAATGCCATTTTTGCCAGAATTACCAGATCAGCCAACAACACCTGGGATATCCAATGAATTCAGGGCAGTTAGTTGATGCCATGATTTCACTGCAGGGAAGAGGATGTCATAACATCAACTTTGTATCTCCAACACACTTCTTGCCTATGATTATTAAAGCCCTTAAGGAAACTGTATCAAAAGGTCTCACCTTACCTCTCGTTTACAATTCCAACGGTTATGAAAGAGCAGAAACATTAAAACTTTTAGATGGCATCATCGACATTTATCTGCCTGATGCTAAATATGGAGACGATGGATGTGCCCAGGAACTCTCTAAAGCAAAACACTACACACAATATAATATCTCTGCACTTAAGGAAATGTACCGACAAGTTGGACCCCTTAAGATAAATGGAAAAGGAATTGCTGAAAGGGGACTTATCATTCGCCACTTGGTTCTCCCTCATAACCTTGCTGGTACAGAAAAGGTCCTGAAGTCAATCAAAGAACATATAGGAACAAATGTTCACATTAGCCTCATGGGGCAGTACTTTCCCACTTATCGCGCTCATCAGTACGGAAAAATCAACAGAAAGCTCACCACAAAAGAATATCAACAATGCCTCAAACTTCTGGATAAATACGGCTTTGAAGATGGCTGGGGTCAAGAAACTGAAGATATTGAGGGAACATTTGTTCCTGATTTTACCAAGAAAGCATCGTGGAATTGAGAGAAAAGGTATATTTAGAGAGCCTGGGATGTCCCAAAAACCTTGTAGACAGCGAGGTCATCACAGGATATCTTAGAGAAAGTGGCTACACATTTACTATCTGTAAAGAAGAAGCCTCTATCATTATCGTCAACACCTGTGCATTTATTAAGGATGCTACACAGGAAGCGATTGACACCATCCTTAAACTCTCAATACTGAAGAAGAAGGGGACGTGCCGAAAGCTCGTTGTTGCTGGTTGCCTCCCTCAAAGGTATGGTAGACATCTCCTTGAAAAACTTCAGGATGTTGATCTTTTTATCGGCGTTGGTGAGTTTCCGAGAATAGGCAAATTGCTTAAAGAAGAAAAGGTTGAACACTCACCCCCTGCCCTGCATATTAGTACACCCACCTTTCTTTTAGACCACAATACTCCACGTATCCTTTCTACCCCTTATTACACCGCTTATGTAAAGATTGCTGAGGGGTGCTCCCATCATTGCTCCTTCTGTACTATTCCTGCCATAAAAGGTGCATACCAGAGCAGGGATCCTGAATCTATTATAACTGAAGTCAACCATCTCGAAGGAATGGGAGTTAAAGAGATAAACCTTATTGCCCAGGATACTACTTTCTATGGAAAAGACCTGGCTGACAAAACAGATTTATCTTCTTTATTGAAGCAACTTTCTCAGATTGAAGGTATCAAGTGGATAAGAGTGCTCTACTGCCAACCTGATTATTTCTCTCACGATTTGATTAACACTATCAAAGAAGAGGAGAAGATATGTAGCTATATAGATCTCCCTCTCCAGCATATAAGTAACCACATCTTGAAGAAAATGGGAAGAGGGAAAGATAGCGCAAAGATTAGGAAACTTATAGCAGGGCTAAGAGGAAACATTCCTAACCTCTGGTTACGGACAACACTCATGGTTGGTTTTCCTTCCGAAACAGAAAAGGATTTTGATCTTCTTATGGACTTCGTTAAGGAGATAGAATTTGAACACCTGGGGGCTTTCAGATATTCTAATGAAGAGGAAACAAAAGCTTACAGACTTAAGGAAAAAGTCCCAGCTCTTGTAATTGAGGAAAGATATCACACCCTGATGTCTACACAATCTCATATCTCTCTAAATAAGAATCAAAGTCTGATAGGATCCCACCAAAGAGTTTTAATAGAAGTCTTTAATAAAGAAACTGGTCTGCTTCTTGGGAGAACTTATTTTCAGGCTCCAGATATCGACGGAATTATTTACATCTCTAAGGGAAAAGCTGCTATCGGTGAGATGGTTAATGCAAAAATCACCGATGCTTCAGAATACGATCTCTTTGGAGAAATATAGAGAAATCATTTTTTCTATTAGGGAAGTTCAACTAATTTTTAGGGACGGAAGTTCCACGAAGGAAATATCTAAAATTTATCCTCAAGCAACATCCGTGCTCTTTCCTTCCACCTCTTAGCATCAACTTCTATTCTAAGATCCGGCACTTTCTCCAGGGCTTTTTGCAATTGCTCTTTTGCCAGCCCCTTTTCTTTGGCTTTTAAGTATGATTCAGCCAAGTAGACGCGACCCCGAATACTCATGGGAGCAAATACCACTGCTTCTTTTAAGTAGTTAACAGATTTTTCAATATCTCTCTTTGGCCAGGGAAGTTTATACCAGTATCTCCCCATAGCTCTGAGTGGTCCGGCATAATCATACTGTTTATCAATCTCAAGTGCCTTGTTTATGTGCTCCTCATAATCCGGTCCCAAACCTTTGGCCAGGGCTTTAATGATGCTGATACCTATACTATATTGGCCCAGGCACAGTGCATAGTAGTAATGCCCTTCAATCCTCTGCGGATTCAATTCCAATGCCCTTCTCGCATATCGCATACCTTCTGTTCCCATCTCCTCATGACGATCCTTCATTTCTCTGGTCTCTGGAAGCATATCTCCCAGAAAAAAGTAGGAACGTGCTATTTTCCAGTTGGCTTCATAATTGTCCGCATCTGCTTCCAGCACTTTCTTATATGAAACAATAGCTGCCTTAGCGTTTTCCATATCTATCCTTTTCTCCCAAAGAGCATCACCCTCTCGCACCAGAACAGAACTATACTGAGCTATAACTGGAAAGGAAGAAACCAGAACACACAATACCAGCAGCACTAAAATAAGGATATGTAATCTCTTCATCTATTCATCCCTCATTCACTTAATACAGAGAATTTAAAAGAATACTTCATCTTATAAACAAATCCGAAACAAACACAAAATCTAAATATCAAATGTTTAAAGTATTATTGATTTGGGTTTTGTGCTTCGGATTTCCCCATTCGCCCTGCACTCTGTGGTTACATTTATAAATCTTCCGACAACGATAACTCACGCAGCTTTTCAGATGTGGGAATACCATCTTCATCCCATCCCCTCTCTCGATAATAATCTTTGAGCATCTTCTCCTGGTCTGGTATATGGCCTTTAGTACCTCCATCCAGCAAACGAAGAGCAAGAATTCTTTCTGGTAAAATATCATCCTTTTTAGATATGCCACACTTAACATTAATTAATCTTTTGAGATTAAAAGACCTCTCCCCCATCTTCATCATTTCATCAAGTTCTAAATCCCATCCTGTTGCACAACGAAGTAGAGAAAGCACATGGTGGGAACTGAAATCTCCATACAAGGCAAATTTGCAGATGCCCGCTGATTCCACCACCTCACAGAAATCCTGAAATATTCGGGTCAACCTGCCCTTCCCTTCTGAGGCAAAGCGATCTCCCGGATCATCAAGTCCAATGGCAGGGAAGGTGAGCCCCCGCTCAACCCAGAAGGTAGGAGCCTGGATATGACAGGCTCCACGATTGGAGGTTCCATAGGCAACCGCCCAACTGGAAAAAGCACGGGGATCGTGCATGGGAAGTTCCAACCCCTTTATATGAAAAGAGAATTTATCTGCACCCTTCCCAATCTTCTCCGCTGCTCTCTTACACCCCTCTGCCAGAAGATTACCAAGTCCTTCTCTCCTGCCAATCTTTTCAACCATCTTAACAATGGAATCAGCATTTCCCCAGTTAAGCTCTATTCCATCGGTCTCTTTTTTAGTAATCAACCCCTCTTCGTAACATTCAAAAGCAAAGGCAATAACAGCACCAGTAGATATAGTGTCCAGACCATACCGATTACAAAGATCGTTTGCCTTAGCTACCGCAGGTAAATCATCATTTAAGCAAAGAGGCCCAAAAGCGGCTGCTGTTTCATACTCAGGGCCTTTACCCTTAAGACCTTTATAAGGTCCTTCCTTTATTTCAATTAACCTTCCGCAACCGATAGGACACCTTTTACAGGCAGAGCGACCTTTTAAAATAGTTTCTGCTATAACCTGACCTGAAACCTTATGACACCCTTCTTCCCAAAAGCCTTGCTTCCAGTTTTTAACAGGCACATCACCAAACTCATGAAAAGGGTCCATCCCGCCAGCAGTTCCAAATTCCTTAAGATATTTACCTGCTGTAGATTCACGTGCCAGTTTTACTAATTCCCCGGCTAATTGACGAAGTTCTTCCAGTTTAGCTACTTTAACCTCCATTGTTCCCTTAACTGCTATTGCCTTAAGATTTTTAGATCCCATTACTGCACCTATGCCGCAACGTGCTGCTGCCCTTCCATGGTCATTAATGATAGCTGCAATTCGAGACAGTTTCTCACCTGCAGGTCCTATACAGGCAACCCTTATATTTTTATCACCCAACTCTTCCCTGATTTCATCTTCAGTCTCAAAGGTATCTTTTCCCCAGAGGTGACGTGCATTTTTTATCTCCACCTTGCCATCTTTAATCCAGAGATAAACGGGTCTGTCTGCCTTCCCTTCAAGAACAATCCCATCCAACCCTGCCGCCTTAAGTTCAGGTCCCCAAAAGCCACTGGCATGTGCCTCTCCCCATACACCCGTTAAAGGAGATTTCGCACACACGGAATACCTTGAACACAGGGGGGCAGGAGTTCCCGTTAAAGGGCCAGCAATGAAAACAAGTCTATTTTCAGGCCCAAGAGGGTCAACCTCCCATCTCATCGAAGACAAAATATGAGCAGCTAATCCACTTCCACCCAGGTATTGCCGTGCAACAGTCTCATCAAGATCTTTAGTTGACCTGACAGTAGTATTTAAATCGATGTGGAGAAGTCTTCCTGTAAAACCAAACATCTATTCCTCCTCATAAAAATTGAACCACGTAGCGCACGAAAAAAACTAATTTTGTATTTCCTTCCTGTCCCCTGTTCCCTGACCCCTGCACCCTCGGTTTCTTATTGTATCTAGAAGATCAATTCCTCAATCCCTAAATTCCTTAATTCCTCAATTTAAATCCCCTTTCTCACATATTTCCATATTAACACATTTTTCATTCACTCATTAGAGATATTTTTAAGATCTTTAATTTTATCTATGAATCATTTTTCTATTGACAATAGTAGAGGATTTTTTTAATATCATCTCCCTAGTTCAATAACGAAGTGCAACACAGAGGAGAATAGGGTATCCTTTGTGT
>CAZOKO010000090.1:0-11197 GCA_964580455.1 uncultured Thermodesulfobacteriota bacterium
ATTGGTTTTGAAGGAAGTTTTATAGAAATTATTTTAAGTTGCGGAACTGCTGACGACTGTGGAGACTGTTCTTTTCTATGTGTATAGGGTGGGGGGTGTTTATTAGAACATCTCTTTAATGTAAAAGAAAAGTGCTGTTCCGGAGAAAACCAGTTTCAGTCCGGTACTTAACATGTATCCAACGAAGATGCCCCAGCTGGCTCGCAAGGCCTTTTTCCCTTCCTTGCCAGATAAGAGCTCCCCAGCCAATGCTCCTAAAATCCCACCGAAGAGTATTCCCCAGGGTGGGAAGAAGAAAAAGCCTATGAACATTCCGACGATGGAACTCCACACACCTGATTTTGACGCCCCGTATTTTTTTGCCCCACCGGCAGGAATCACATAATCCAAAATAGTTACTAATATTGTCAATCCTGCCATAATAATTAAAAATGTCTGGCTAAATGGTTCCCAGTTTTTTGCGTAGGAAATGATAATTAAGGATAAAAAACTGAGAGGAGGGCCAGGGATAATTGGTATAATACAACCGATAAGACCAACCAATGCGAAAAGCAATCCAAGGATTATTAATAGTGTAGTCAAGTGTGCGCCCCGGGTTATTTAAGAGTGAAAGTAAGT
The DNA here is from genome assembly GCA_964580455.1 of uncultured Thermodesulfobacteriota bacterium. Classification (GTDB taxonomy): domain Bacteria; phylum Desulfobacterota; class WTBG01; order WTBG01; family WTBG01; genus CAZOKO01. Next base: position 619 of record CAZOKO010000090.1, read on the forward strand.
TTGGGATTGTATGTTAGTATAGAATAAGGATGATTGTGCGTCAATGTAAGAAGACAAGACTCAACCATTTCTTTTTATGGTTACTTACTGGTTAGGTGAAAAAGGATGTTGAAAATATGTTTTGATCATGCTACTAAAGTTCCGTAATTAATCCAGAGACTTGAAGAGAGAATATACGTTTTGTAAATGCTGGAATTGATGGCCATGAAAAAGATTAAGCACCATACAAAGGAGGTAGGAGATGAAGGTTCTGATTGCAGGATGTAACGGAAATGTTGGCAAGGGGATCGCTAAAAAGGTTGTTGACCGAGGTTTAGATACCCGGTGTTTTGACATAAACCCTCTGGAGGTTTCAGGTCTTGATACATCCTCTCTTGAAATAGTTAATGGGGATATAACTGATCTTGAAACAGTAAAAAGGGTTACTAAAGATGTTGATGTTGTGATGTATGTAATCGGGATGCGTGGTGAAACAAAAACCTTAACGCATGAGATGGTTGAACATGGTGGTATAAAGAATATTATTCAGGCGGGGAAAGAAAACAATATACAGCACATCCTCTACATAAGCGCTCTTGGAGTAAAGGCTGACACCCCTGCACGGACACTTGCAGCAAAATGGAATGCAGAGCAAACCTTAATAAACTCAGGGATTCCCTATACTATATTTAGGCCGTCAGGTTACTTTGTTGATTTTATAGATCACTTTGTTCCAAAGATAAGAGAAACTGGGAGCTTTACTATAATTGGAAAAGGACTTACCCGTCTCCAGCCTCTTGATACAGCAGACCTTGCCGAAGCCTTTATACAATCAATGGGCAATGAAAAGGCAAGGAACAGAATATTTAAAATATCAGGGCCTGAAGTCTTTACCATTGTGGATATTATAAATCTTGTTGGGAAAGTAGTAGGGAAAGATGTAAAGATAAAAAAGATCCCTTTCTGGGTTATGAATATTATGTTTTCACTTATTGCTTTACTCACAGGCAGGCGAGGAGGTAAAGATTTTCTCTACAGGATGTTGAGGGACAGTGTATGCACTGATCAGGAGATGAGAGAGGTAAGTGAAGCATTCAGCATAGAGCTTAAAAGCCTGGAACCATGGCTGCGTGAAAGAGCTGCAGGCTAAAAAAACTCTAAAGTGACAAGAGATAATGAAAACGATGTTATGATTGGATTCCTGTGGTGGTATATATGATAGTAGGGGAAGGGAGTTTTCGAAAGAAGTGAAATCATTAATTGATTCCTATAAGGAGTGATGTAAAAGATGAGGATTGTGCGTTATAGAAGAGGAAGTGATATCTGTTATGGAATTATAGAGGGAAGCTTTGTTAGTGAGTTGCAGGGAGATATTTTTAATCAGTATGAGTTTACAGAGAAGAAATATCCAATGGAAGAATTGGAAATTCTTGCACCCTGCCAGCCTACAAAGATCGTTGCATTAGGACTCAATTACCGTTCCCATGCTGAGGAGTTGAAAATGAAACTTCCAGAAGAACCACTTCTCTTTCTTAAGCCTTCAACTTCTGTGATTGGCCCGAATAAAAATATTGTCTATCCTTCTATGTCTCATCGAATAGATTATGAAGCTGAACTGGGGGTAGTTATAGGTAAAGTGACAAAAAGTATTTCTGAAGATAAGGCAACGGAATATCTCCTTGGCTACACCTGCTTTAATGATGTAACGGCAAGAGATTTACAAGGGAAAGATAAACAGTTTACACGATCTAAGGGGTTTGATACATTTGCCCCAATGGGGCCCTGGATTGAGACCGAACTTGATCCTTGTAACCTTAAGGTTGAATCTTATCTTAATGGTGAATTGAAACAGTCATGTCCTACAGCGGACCTGGTATTCTCAGTCTTTCATTTAGTCTCCTTTATTTCAAAGGTGATGACGCTTTTACCCGGGGATGTAATAGCTACTGGAACACCGGCTGGGATTGGCCCCATGAAAGTGGGGGATACCATTGAAATTGTGGTTGAAGGAATAGGGACGTTAAAGAATGAAGTTTCATAATACTACAACGACACTCTCTACCAGATTTTTTAATTTGCACTTTATATTCTGAAATTAATTGCTAAAAACCAATGATATTCTGGGGAGTTGCCTTGCACACCTAATTTCTGCAGATAACCTGTCCACACATTTCTTTAGATTTTTCCATAACATAGATCATTGCCTGCTCAATTGAGCTGATTTAATAGACACAATATATATGTATCGAAAGTAAAAAAATACAATATATTGAATTTTTTGCTTGACAAGGGATATGTATTTATAATATATAAGCTATAAACTAATGTAATATCACTTTTTAAAGGAGGGATTTGTTCTGTAACATTAGTTAAGTTTAATGTCTGTATGAAAGGAGGTGATTTAAATTGGGAAATAAAGTATTGCGAAGTATCTATTTAGATATAGCACAGGTAGAAAGGATTAAAAAGTTATCAGAAGTAACCAAAGTTCCTCAGGCCGTATATGTGAGGGAAGGGCTGGATCTCTTGCTGAGTAAGTATGAAGACAAAATGAATACAAACCCTCACAATCTTATTGTAGAAGAGCAGGCTTAATTTAAGGAAGCTGCTTCAATTAGAATTGTTTTGATGTGATGATGGTAGAAATTGGTAATTTCTCTCTTGTCAGGTAACTGAAAGTACAGTTATGGTTTGTGGAGTGAGAGGGAAGCAGCATACTTAAAGCTGGGTTTTACACTGCTTGGGGAAAGCAGGTTGATTCCAGAAAAGGAGGAGATATGCGTACAATGGCCATCGTAAACCAGAAAGGTGGTTGCGGAAAGACCACCACTGCCATTAACCTCTCAGCTTGCTTAGCACTGAATAATAAGAAAGTATTATTGATTGATTTAGACCCGCAATCAAACGCATCAATTGGACTGGATATCAGGGTTGAAGAGCTTGAAAAGAGTATCTATGATGTCTTTTCTGAATCGAACAGAAAAAGTCTGGATAATGTTATCGTGGGCATTGATCAGAATTTTGACCTTGCACCATCTCAATTGATATTAAGTGCTATAGAACAGGAGCTGGCTGGGAAGGCAGGTCGTGAGAGCATGTTGTTAAGAAGTATCCATCGCATGGAGAAGGATTATGACTATGTTATAATTGATTGTCCACCAAGCCTGGGGCTTCTTACCTTTAATGCTTTAAGGGCATGCAATGAAGCACTTATACCTATAGAGATGAGTGTTTTTTCTTTGCAGGGAGTTGCCCGCTTGCTGGAAATTATCGAGATTCTTAAGGTGGAATATGGGCATGAGATTAAGTGCAAAGCGTTAGCCACTATGTGTAACCCGAAAACCTTATTTGCCAAAGAAGTATTGCAAAACATAGAGGAACATTTTGAAAAAGATGTTTATAAAACAATAATCCATTCCACGGTGAGGCTGAAAGAAGCTGCTGGATTTGGTGTGCCTATCCACAAATACGATAAAAGGTGTAGAGGTGCTGAGGATTATACGGCGCTGGCAGGTGAGGTTTTTTCTGAAGAGAAAAGGATGGATAAGGTTAAATCTCCTTCTATCCAGTTAGGTCCCCGACAGACTAAAGAAGGGATACTTTTCAGCTACTATGATCCCGTTGCAAAGAGTGTACAACTGGTTGGTGATTTTAGCAGTTGGAAACCTGTTAAGGATGTAATGGTTCAGGAAAAGGCGAATAAGGTCTGGAAGGGTATTGTACCTCTTAAACCGGGTAAGTATCAATATAAGTTTGTTGTGGATGGTGAATGGAGGATTGATCCTTACAACTCTGATGTAATAGCCAGCGATATAGGTGTCAACAATTCAACAGTAGAAGTTTCTCAAGAGTAAATGTCTCGGAAATTATACTGAATTTTGAACATGTACCTGGAACCCTCTGGAGTCATTGGTAGTTTACCTATGAAACAGATGAAAAAGTTAGGTAGAGGGTTAGAGGATTTTTCTCACCTTTTTCTCTCTAAACCTGAAAAGATCGAGCATCTTTCTGATGCAAATCATAATGTAATTTGCAAAAAAGAAGGTGTAAAACCTGCTCGGGCAATTTGTATTACCAGTGATAAAGGAACAGGGGAGCGTGCTTTTTTTGCAGTCAACCTGGCTTTGGAGATTGCAAAGCAGGGGAAGAAGGTACTTATCTTTGATGCAGATTTCAGTCTGCCAAGGTTGTGTATGTTGATGGAGGTTAATGCACACAATTCAATTTTGCAACTGATTAATAAAAATGGTGAAGAAAAATCCATTGTCGAAGGGATTGATGGTGTAAAGTTGATTACTCTGGATGTGGATATTTCGAATATTCAGTCTCTTAACGAGAGTGAACGAACCTCTCTTGTGAAGTGTTTAAAAAATGCCGAGGAAGAAGCTGAAATTATATTAATTGTTACTTCACTTGGCTTCATTAACCAGATGAAAGCCCTTCTTAAAGCTGTGAGTGAGATTATAGTTGTTACTCCTCAGCAAGTGGCTGAAATGATTAATGCCTATGGTGTGATTAAAACGATTTTTCAGTTTGACGAAGATGCTCATGTGGGAATTGTGTCTAGTAGGATTGATGCTTCTGATCAGGCAGAGGCAGTATTTGGAAAGATGCAGAGAATTGTTAAAAAGTTTTTAGATAAACCACTCTATAATTATGGTTATATCCCTGAGGATGCAGAGGTATCTCTCTCCCTGAAAAAGAGAAGACCACTTGCACTTACTTCTCCTTCTTCGGAGACGACGAAGTGTATTACAAAAATCGCACAATCTATTTTAGAGATGTATAAGAATGGCGGAGAGGGATACTCGATTGGGGAAACACATTTTAGCTTTACTGAGAAATTAATCGAGAATACTTGCTAGTAGTGCGTTTCGTAATTAGATGTTATATAATATGTCATTGCGAGCGTTAGCGAAGCAATCTCTTTAAAAGGCTCTTAAACAGGTCCCGCAATCTATAGAAGTAAAATTGCCAAGCCCTGCGGGCTCGAAATGACTTTAATTTGGCTATGTGAAAATACGGTAAAAGGTACTGGGTTAGAAGAAGAGGGAAATGGCGTTTATTCTAAAAAAGGTTGAAGATTTTTCCAAGGAGGAAATTAAGAATCTGGTTGCGAAAAACTGTAAGGTTCTCGATAAAAACCTTGAGCTTATTGGGGAAAGTTTAGGAACAAGAAGTGAGAGATTATGGGATCTTGCAGGGATTGATGACAAAAATAGGTTAGTCTTGATTAATGTTGAGTTGCGATATACGGATAAGATGCTATATCAAATCGTGAATCGTCTTGATTGGGCATGGGAAAACATGGGGAACATCGCTAAGATGCACCCCTCTCATGTAATAGATGATAATCAAATGCCTCGAGTGACTGTGGTAGCACCGTCTTACACTCCATTTTTCAAAAAGAGCATAACTTACCTTAATTATAGAATAAAAATTGATCTCTTTACCTATACCTATCTTGAGAATGATGCAGGGAAAGGTATTTTCTTAGAGCCAGTTGAGATAAAGGTAAGGTATGAACACGTTACAAAGGCTGATAGTAAAAACGTAAAATCTATAGAGATTTCCGATAGTACCAAAGTTACCACTGAAGAGATAATGGAATTCCTTCACTGAATAAGAGCAGATGATAACCCTCCATCAGGTATCTTCCTAAACAAAAAATAATCCACTTTTATACAAGCTGTTATGATTTTATGTGAAGGGAGAATCTCTTTCTCTCTTACACCGATATTATGCTAAGGTGATAACGCAGTTATCTTCACCAAAGGGGTTAGACACATATGATTCGCTCTCCGGATCATTTTGCCATTGTCCATCGACTAAGAATCTGTATTCATACCTGCCTGGTGAAAGATTAATGTTGGTCTTCCACAACCCGTTTGAGGTTTTCTTAAGAGGGTTGACATCAGCATTCCAGGAATTGAAGTCCCCTGCCAGGAGGACACTCTGAGCACCTGGAGCCATGAATTTAAAAGTGGCTTTCTTGTGATTTTGTTCCTTGTGCGTAATCTTCTTCACTTCTTTTTTCTTAACCATAATTTAACCCTCCATACAATTATGTTGTTAAAACTAGCAAAAGACCTCAAAGTTTATCTGTGGGAAAATATTGTTCATTTGTTCAGCTTTCTTGAGCCAGCAGTGATCAATACTCCCTCTTTTTACATCAGCACAGATTTTATCGAACCTTGAAATATGATCATTTGTTCTTTTAACTGCATATTCGACCATAGTGCTGGTTTTCATGATAAAAGCCCAATCGCTGCTTTGGGCGAGTAACAGTTCTCGAGCAGCCTGATTGAGAGCTCGTTCTGTTAAACCATTTACTCCCCTGTAGGTTCTTGCTAATGCAACCATTTGATCTGCAGCTTTATGGAGATGAGGATAAATCCAGTCATTGCTTCCGTTTAGCCACACCTCATTATAACCTTTGTAACCCCAGCTTGCTGCTGAGGGTGAACAAGCCTGATTGATAGGATATTTTTCTAAATAATCAGAAGGGGTTATAAGTTCAATAATGTGCTGGTCATGTACAATCTTCCGAATCAGGAAATTGATCCAATCTGGTCCTTCAAACCACCAGTGTCCAAATAACTCGGCATCGTAAGGAGTAACCAGGATGGGAGGTCTATCCATCCAGTAGGAAAGGTGTTCAATCTGTTTTTCCCGATTAAACATAAAATTACCAGCATGAGTAGCGGCCTTTTCTAGTCCCCACTCGGGTATGTAAGGTTCTTTATGATCTGTTTTACCAGTTATCCTGTAATATTTAATCCCTGTGTTTATTCTTATGCCATCGCTGTGAATATAGGGTTTGATATAATTGAAGTCAAGGTCATGTCCTATGTCTCTGTAAAACTCTCTATAATCGTAATCACCTGGATATCCTTCTTTGGAACTCCAGACCTGTTTGGAAGATTCATAATCTCTGCCGAAGGATGCCGTTCCATTTGAACAATAAACAGGAGCGTAGGTACCGTATCGAGGCTTTGGTTCAGCGTTAAGTATGCCGTGTGTGTCAAGAACAAAATATCTGATACCTGCATCCTTTAATATTTCTTCTAACCCTGGGTAGTAACCACATTCAGGGAGCCAGATGCCCACGGGTTTTCTCCCAAAGACCTTCTGGTAATGCTCAACCGCTATGTGAATCTGTGCCTTGACAGCACAAGTGTTCATTCTGATAAGTGGCAGGTATGCATGTGTGGCGGGGCAAGTAATGATTTCTAATCTGCCCATATCCTGAAACTGTTTGAAGGCCTTGATTAACTTCTTTTTGTACCTGTTAACAAAGATGTTTCGTGCTTCCAGAAACCTTTTATGGTACATTTTTGCCAGCATAAGAAACTTGGGGTGCCTGCGATTTCTGACAATTTCCTTTTCTGCTAATTCGATTAATTTTTCTATGTGGTTGATATACCTTGCTTGAAGCAACTCATCTTCCAGCATAGAGATAAGGGTGGGGGTAAGAGACATAGTAATACGGTAGGGAATATTATCTCTTACCAATCCCTCAAATATCTTGATCAGAGGAATATAAGTCTCTGTTATAGCTTCGTAGAGCCAGTCTTCTTCCAGGAAGTCATCGTGCTCTGGATGTCTTACAAATGGGAGATGGGCATGAAGTATAAGAGAGAGATACCCTTTAGCCATTCTGTTTGTCCTTTTTCTCGATTTCTTTTTCCCACCTTATATCACTGCCGTAGTGGGTATTAATTTCAGTGAAGAGTTCCCGTTCGGAATCTTTTTTAGATGGACCAACTCTTTGACGGAGTGGGTTCTTTACTGGGGGAGTTTTGGTTTTTACTAATTGACGTCTTGGTATAAATTGCAAATTGCTATAGTGAGTTTTTACATCATTTTCAAGAATGCGAGTCTTAATGTTTGTCTCGATCGTTTTATTTTTAGTAAATAATTTCTTCTTATCATGCGAGCCCTTTTCTACAACGGTTTCTTCTTGGGGAGAATCTTTTTCTGCAGATGTTGGAATATACTTTGACACAACTTTCTTCGTTGATGAAGGGGTGTGAGATGCGTCTTCAGGTTTATTTTCTTCTTTCTGGGATTTTGCAGGGAGCATTGAGATCTCCTCATAGTTTCCTGAAACTTTCATCCACTGTTCTTTACCAGAGGAAGATTGATAAGCTCTGGGGGTTTCTATATAGTTGGAGCGTGAAATGGGATAAAAATCTCCCCGAAATGATTTCATGCCAATTTCTACGCAGAGTGATTTATGGGGACTCCAGAGATCGACATACCAGTTTCCTCTGTTTCTGTTTACTTCAATATCAAAATGGCTGTGAGCATTTTTACCATTAAATTGGATATAAGTAACGTCATAAAACCTGATGATTTGTTTTGGGGGACGGGAGTGTTTGAGTAATTGTTTTAAAATTCTCTCTTTGTCACTATGAGTAATTTCCCAGTAAGCATGCAAACTGTAAGGATCGATGTCCATCAGTACAATCCTGCTTTCTTCAGGCTGTTCAGCTTTATTGGGTTTAGCAGAGCTCTCTGAACCCCCTGTTGTTTTTCCTGTAGGGTTGGCATCAGAAATATACTTTTCTTTAGAAGACTTCTTAGACCTCTTATGTGTTTCAGGATAGGAGGGACCAGCGTTTTTCTTTTTAGGAGCTGTATCCTGAAATTTTGATACTTCCCCATTGATGAAATAGGTTTTAAGCTGTTCACCTTTCTTGCTACCAAGTTCGACTTTTTCTTTTTTAAGTTCTAAACCCAAATTCTGCTTCTTTCGGATTGTCTATTCCCCGTTCACCAGAGTATTAGTACAAAAGTAATCTGCTTCCATTAAGAAATGACGAGCTTGCTTGTTATTGTCATATACTTTCGGGAACCATCATGCATCACCCCAGAAGAAATAGCAGCAGTTACTCCTGATATATGTGTAATACCTGGTCAGCAATACTGTCCCAGGAAAAGGAGCTTTCCACAGCAGTCCTTCCATTTCTTCCCATCCAGCGTGCATGTTCAAAGTCTCTAAACATGTTACCAATGCCCCAGGCAATTGATTCAGGGTAGTCATATATTTTAAGTCCGTCGACTTCGTGCCAGACGAATTCGGAAGGCCCACCATTACAGCTGGCCACCACCGGCTTGCCTGCGCTCCAGGCTTCTAAAATGACGATGCCAAATGGTTCATTTCTGCTGGGTACACATACAATATCAGAGGCTTTATAAAGATTGATTAATTCCTGCCCAGAGCGGTAGCCCAGAAATCTGGTAGCGTGAGATACACCCAGTGACCAGGCTTGGCTTTCAACGCTATGGCGCATATCTCCATCTCCCACAAAAATAAACTTGGCATTGGGATAATAGTGTAATATGGAAGGGATGGCTTCAACCAGCAAATCAGGCCCCTTCTGGTAAGTCATTCTTCCAACAAAAAGGGCGGTAGGATCTACAGGCCCAATCCCGTAGTGAGCTTTAACCTCAGCAGGAATTAGCCACCCATCAAAGTTGTGGTAGTTGATTCCATTATAGACAACCCTTACTTTCCAGTCGGGCACATTATACATCCACATAATCTCGTTTTTTAAGGCGTTAGAAACGGTCATTACCCGGTCAGCACAAAATGTGCCATGCCTTTCGTGATCTCTCACTCGTGCAGATTGTCCTCCCCAGAAGTTGTTACCACACCGTCCATATTCAGTGGAGTGGATGGTAAATGCAATCTTTTTTCCTCTTCCTTCCTTAATCCATACGGCGGCGTTAGATGCCAACCAGTCATGGGCATGAACAATGTCAAAGTGTCCGATAAAGTCTTCTGTCTGGTAGAAATGGTGGACAAAGGAGCGACACATATCATTGATTTCATCTACTAAATCAGGTTGAAGATTGAAGGGACATCTGTGGTAGTGGACTCCATCAATCTGTTGGTAACTTGACTGCCATTCTCCCATTCTGGTAAAGATGTGAACTTCATGTCCTTTCCTCTCCAAAGCTGCAGCCATTTCAGTAACTACCGCTGATACCCCACCTATATTGATGGAGTGGAGAGACTCCCATGAAAGCATAGCAATTCGCATGGTAATAACCTTTATATTAAGGTGAATGATTACTGATATAGTGTTTCCTGATCAATTGTTATAGCAATTTGTCATTGCGATCAATAGCAGAGAAATCTCTGAATAGTTGGAATTAAGTTAGATTGCGGAGCCTGTCCCGAGCCATTTCCAAAAGATTGTTTCGTTGGTCTTTTCACTCCTCGCAATGACGAATAACATATGATGTTATTCACGGAACGCCCTATTAGCTAAAAGCTTTACATATGAATAATACAGAGATTTATTGTGATGGCAATTGATAATTTCTACTTTACAGATACTTTCTCTATGGGTTTTGTAGTTAACTACAAAAATGCGCGTGTGAAAAAAACTAAAATAAAATAAGGATGATATACTATTTTTAGTTGAAACTTGAAATAGTGGCTCCCCCGTGGAATAATCCACGGGAGAAAAAAAACAAACCTTTAAAAGGAAGGAGCCACTGATGAGAGTAAACACCAGAAAGAGAAGAAAAGCAAGAAGAGTATTTGAGCAGATGTATGGGAAGCAGGAAATGATAGATCGGATGT
>CAZOKO010000091.1:0-10866 GCA_964580455.1 uncultured Thermodesulfobacteriota bacterium
CAAAAAATATAATATTTCTAGTATATTTCGCTAAAAAGCTAAAATATATATTTAATAATATACGTGATTAGTTTAATAAGAAAGGAGTTTTAACGAAGTTAAAAAGAATAGGTAAAGCTAAATAGAAGTGAAATCCAGGAAGTAGAGTATTTTCCATTCAAACTATCAATGTTTCTTTGAGTGCGCCTATTGCCCGGGAGTAAAGCCATACTTGCCACATCAATGGTTAAATTGTCTTTTGTATAACCAACTCCTAAACTGAGTAGGTGCCCATCCCTGTCAGGCACCATAGGGCCCAACGTATGCTCAGGTACGGGAGATTGATCGAATATGTATCCTCCACGAAAGACCCATGTTGAGTTGAGCTGATATTGAACACCTACATTAAAAGCAAACACGTCTCGCCAATCCTGGGGTGATATTCTCATGTCAGGAGGGATAAACAAGTTATCCCTGAATTTGGGAGCAAGCTCATCATAAACAGACCAGCCAGTCCATAGCATTCCTGTTGAAAAAATCCACCTCTCCCACATTCTAACAGAGATATCTGCAGAAACTGTTGGTGGTAATTCTATCCGGGGAGATATATCAGTGGGAGGATATAATGCTTGCAAAACAGGGGGAAGGTGGTAATGAGCGTGTCCATCAAATTCAAGTTTTAAACTACTTCTATAAGCAACTCCCAGCTTCCATCGGTCATTGATATGGAAAAGAAGTCCTAAATTGTATCCCCAGGTATCATCAAACCCATCCAATGTTATCTTCCCAAGTGGTATTCCCAGAGGCAACCCTATCATTTGATTAGGGTCTATAACCCGCCTTATTTTAAAATCAGAATAGAGATAGTCAATCCCAACCGCTAATGAAAGCCGGGGGTGCACTTGAATAGAAACCACAGGGTTGACACAGAAGGTTCTCATGTCAGAGTAGTAAGACACAGTGGCCCCCTCCCATTGACTAGTCCATTCGGAAACCATACCAAAAGGTGTGAAAATTCCTCCTCCTATACTGACCTTATCATTTACCTTGTGAGTAATATATCCTGTCATAAGAGTTGACATGTCGTTCTCTGCGTCAGTTCTTTTTCCGCTTTCTGCACCTCTAAAGGAAGTATCAGGAAATACCAGGTTAAAACCTGTGCGGAGCTGTGTTCCCTCCAGTTGGTTAATGCCTGCAGGATTGTAGAAGACAGCTGAACCATTATCAGCAATAGAGGTAAAACAATTGCCCATAGCTGCAGCAGTTGCATCCTGATTATAGATCTGGAATCCAGCCGGGTAACAAGGGGAACAAAGCATAGTAAAGGAAATAACAAAAAACAATATCGTTCTTTTTACCATAGTAATCCACCTTGAATTCTTTCAATCAATAGATTTCCCTTCGGTAGAAATAAATTAAAACTTTATCGGGAACTAAATAATTAAGATAAATAAACATATGCTTGCGTTCAGTGATTTTCTATTTATAACTTAGATATTGAGTTTTGGATGTGATAATTAAGGGGAAGGAGATTGGATAAGAGATCAATAATTTTAAGAGGTGCACCATTTTTAGACAAACACCTGGGATAACGGTCGTTCTGGATTTTTTTCTGCTTTTTCCTTCAACATGCTTTCAACCTGAGACAAATCGGTCTTAATGGCACCCTCTTCACATAACCGAACACAGTTGTAACACAGAAAACATTCATCCCCAAATTGTGGATAAGGATCACACTTGATATCCTGGACAGGGCACTCTTCCTCACAGATACCACACCTGGTACATGCCTCTTCATCTAACTTGCGGGGAGGAAGCATCTGTTTTGCCACATCGATGTTTACCTTTTGCATAGCTTCTTGAACTTCTTCAGGCTGGTAATTCAAATCTTCAAGGGGAATCGCTTTTTTGGCATCGCTCAACAATTTTGAATTAACATCTCCCACAAGTCCCTTAATCATTGCATCATCTTCAGAATCCGGATGCCCCTCACCCAATGGATTTTTGAATTGCCACATCATGGAATGAACAGCCAGTATCTTAGCCGCTCCCAAAATGGTATAACCCTTTTCACCAAGCATCTTCCCCATTTCATGCAAAGCAACTCCGCTACTCACACCACCCCAGGTAACAAAGGGAACGGCATAGCTTCCCTTACTCGCAGGCAGTTTTGAAATAAAGTCCATAATCGGGGGAACTGCATGACCAGCGTAAACTGGAGACCCAATCCAGAGACAGCAGCCGTCCTCTATATCCTTTATCTGCGAATTTAGCTTTGAACGATCGTTTCTATTACCCAGGTCGTTTACCTCGGATTTACAACCAAGATCATTAAGTGCAGTTGCTATCACTTGTGACACATGACGCGTAGTACCTGCAGGCGAAGAATAAACAACCAATGCCTGTTTATCATTATTTTCCATTGTTTCCCACCTTTCTCATAAATATAAAATTTCTCTGCACTACTAACCTGCAACATTGTGTTTTTTTAGCACAGTTTAGTTTCATTCTTTGTGTTCTTCGTGGTTATAAGGTTATAATTTTTTACTCATCCTTTTCCATAGATACTTCCCAACTTCCCATGTCTCCTTCTTTAAGTGCCTTCAGCTTCTCTGCTACATCTTTCCGCATATCCGGAAAAGTAGACAGGTAGTAATCCACTATGAGGTTAACGAAATCAAAAGGGTTGGTCTGCATATTGTCAGCCACCGGTGGATTTTTAAGCGAAAGATCAAAGAGATAATCTACGACCTCTTCCCCCAGAAAAGGACCGAACATTGTCCTCTTTGCATAATCTCCCATGCGTTGAGGATTGATATTCCATTCAAATGTGGAGTTCCACCATTCGGTGTATTCTCCAAAACCCTTCTTGCCCTTCAGTTCTTTGTCAACAGCCTGGGCAGCCATATACCCGCACATGGTAGCCCCCTGGTACAGACACTCACCAAATGCGGCAGCATCACCAACAAAAATGATATTCTCCTGATAGGGAATCTTAATTGGAGTGAACAGCTCAACAATGGCACCACTTTTGTCTACGATTTTAGCTTTTTTAAACCAGTGAGCAAAAGGACTTTCCTTGATAAAAAATTCTATCATCTTATATGCATTACTTCCCGGAAACAACGACATCGTTTCAAAGCGGTATGCCTTCTTCTCTCTGGGACTTGGAATAACAAATAACCCACCCTGCCTCCCCAGGTTTTTTTTACCAAAAACCACCAGGTCGCCACGATCAAGATCATTATCTACATTTGTTATCTCATATTCTATAACAGGTCCCTTACCAAAAAATGCTCGATCCCTGTTCTGACCAAGATTTTTGACAATTCTGGATTGAAGTCCATCTGAGGCAATGAGCTTTTTACAGCTCATCTTACTGGTTTTACCCTGCTTCCTCAATGTCACCTCAACCCCGCCATTTACATGCTTAGCCCTTATCGCTAATGTATTGGTCATGAAAGATGCACCAGCTTTCTTAGCACCCTCATATCTATCAGATAACCATCTCGTAGGTTCAAAGATATTGAAAAAGGGGACATTACGACTGGTTGCCTGAAATGGAAGTCCTGAATTGGAAAGCATATAGGAATGATGAATTCCTTCCATGGGGGCTGAGTACTCAAAGGAAAATCCGCATTTGGTATAATGTATTTTCGTTTTATTTTTTAGATGCTCCAGACGAATATGCTCTCCATTTATCTCCTGGTCAGCAAAGAAATAACCCGAGGCCGACCTTACGTTTACATCTAATTTCTGTTTCTTATCGACTCCCAGTACGTTTACACCCTTAGCTGCTAATTCTTTGGTCGCCATGAGCCCCGCAGGCCCGCATCCCACAACAATGACATCATAGTCAGACATCTCAATCTCCTTTTAAAATTCGAAATCCGAAGCACGTGCGAAGCTTCCCGCTGGGATCAATCCGAAACAAGCAAATGACAAAAAGATACTGGATACTAGATGCTGGATGTCATTTTACTTTTCTTTTTTACTTCGTGAATCTTCGTGGGCTTCGTGGTTATAATTTTTCGATATTCGGATTTTCGTCTGAACGAGACTTTTCATTCAGACATTAATAAGTCCTGAGTGCTAGGTTTAAATCAAACCTGAGCAAAAATGTCAAACCATTTTTCGGCTTGAGCTTCAATTGTTATAGAATCTCTTTTTAAGATACTCCTCTTCCAGTGCTGTCAGCTTTCTTCTCCTCTTGAGTATAAGATTTCTTACAAAAACGAAAAGGAGAATAACAATCAGGGCAGGCAGAACAAATCTAATTACACTTTTACGTCCTATCAGAGGAAAAAGGAAAGCTAAAGCTACTATCGTTCCCACAACCTTTAAAAGGACAGGATTTCTAAAAAACCTTACCAGCATTCTTTCACTCCAGGGGTTAAAAAGTATGTGATTATATCAAATTACTGAAAAAAGGGGTAAAAAAAATGTGCCATTCAATAAAGCCTTATTGACAGATCATTCCAAGCAAGCTAAAGTTATGTACAATCATAAATCATACTATAAGAAACCTTTGATAGATACAATAGCTAATCAGAAAGGGGAGGAAAATGAGCACTTTTGATGTAATCGTAGCAGGAGCAGGCCCTGCGGGTCTGATGGCAGCAAAAACAGCCGCTGAAGAAGGCCTTAAGGTTGTTCTCTTAGAAACCAAAGAACATATCTCCCGCTACACTCGTCCCTGTTGTTCCATGTGGCTGCTTGAACCTGGATTTCACAATGAAGGCTGGTCTTTCGAAAGAGATAAGATCTTCTTTCACAGAAATGACTTTGTATTAAACTACAAAGGTTGTCTGGTTAATCTCTATCGGAGTGTACGGATATCTCCGGGAGGCAACACCTTAATTATGGGCAAACGAAACCGCCCCATAGCAATGGTCATTGACAAACAATCATTATGTGAGGGACTTCTAAATGAAGCAGACCAGCTAGATGTTGATATTCGACCTCGAACAACAGCTCTTGAGGTAAGAGAGGAACGTGACAGTGTACAAGTCAGGGTACGTCACCATGGCAAACACGAATGGATTTCAGGCAAGTGGCTCCTTGCTGCTGACGGTGTCAACTCCCGCATCACGGAAAGTCTGGGACTTAATCAGAATCGAAAGGTTCTCATCCGAACTCAGGTTACACACTACATATACGCCAATGTAAATAGCCCCTATGATGATGCCTGGACTCAGTTCATCGGTTATGGATTCAATGGAGTATGTGGAACCATGATCAGAAAGCCTGATCAAAACGGCTTAAAACAAGTCTACGAAGTATCTGCCCGACCACCTGCAGGGGAGAAAATTACATTTGGGGAATCCATCAAGAAACTTGTCGCCAGTAATCAATTGAAAGACTGGTTTAAGGACGCTGAACTCATCCGCAAAATGGGGTGTCTCTGGACCTGCTGGGAACCAATAAAAACACCTGCAAGAGGACGCATCATTTTAACCGGAGATGCACCTTCCTTTCAAGAGACTGAGATTCAAGGAGCACTTATGTGCGGTTACAGGGCAGCGAAGTCAGTCAAGATGGAAATGAACGGCGAACCTGGCATGAAAAACTATAATCGCTTCTGGCAAGACTATTTCGAGTTTAATGATGACAACGTCCTTCAAGAATGCTGTCGGGGTTTTAGCATTGGAAGCCTAGAAAATGATCAGATTGATTACCTCTTGAAACTCGCTGAAGGAAAGCTGCTTGATGGTTACATCAACCATTTCACATGCGGTAACACATTAATGAATTTCTTTTACAGCCACAAAGAGAAAATACTGAAAGAAAGATCCGATATTATGGGAAGATTAAAAGTAATTGATAAATTATCACCGGAGGAATCCTTTAAGGATACAGAAAAAATTTAAATTCTTGACTTATCTTAAAGATAGTATTAAAAAATAACGTTCTTATAATTTTTCTGCATAATCATCCAGCAGTGTTTTTTTAACCACTTTAATAATGGGGAGGAAGTAAGATGTCAAACCAATTGTACTCAGAGATTGCAAAAAACACAAAAGGGGGAAAAATCCTACTGATAGGATCTTCAGGTAATATTGGCGGAAAGGCTCTGAAAATACTGTTAAAACATGGGAAAGCCTCATCAATAACAGCTTTTGACAAGAAAGAACCTAAAATAAAAGAACTCCCTTCAAGCGTGAAGGTTCTGAGTGGAGACCAGGCAGATATTACCAATGCTGATGCTGTTAGAAATGGAATGAAAGGCAATACCATAGCTGTCTGTGCTATAGGCGTTCCAAGATTCACAGCTCCTGGAGAAAAAAAACTGACTCCTTATGAATTAGAACAGGCTGGTGTGCAAAATATTGTTGATGCAGCAAAGAAAGAGGGCGTTAAGCAAATTATTTACATAAGCGCTCTAGGTGTTGCCAGAGGTGATAAAATTCCTGAGTTTCATATTGCACATCTAGCCAAAAGGAATGCAGAGAATATCCTCAAAAAATCAGGTATCAGTTATACCATACTGAGACCTTCTGGATATTTCTTTGATTTTCGAGATTTACTAGCAGCAGCTGTTGCGGGAAGATATCATGTTGTTGAAGGATCAAAGGCAAAAATGCAGCCCCTTCATCAAGACGACATGGCAACTATTTTAATTGCATCAATCAACAATAAAAGGACAAAAAATAAAATCATTCCGGTAGGTGGATCTGAGATATTCAGCTTTGATGAATTAGGAAAACTATTTGGGAAGGTGCTTAAAAAAGAGGTGGAAATAATTCGTTTAGCACCTGACCATTACAAAAGAGAATATTTTAACAGCGACGTTATCCTCTTCAGGGCAACATCAGATAGTATCCTGACTAAAAAAGAGCTTGATACATTATTGGCTGCTTTCCCAGGACTTAGTCTTGGAAAATTAGGAGATTATCTGAATAATCCAAGTGATCCCATGCTAAAAGCTTTCTTTCAAAAAGCTTAAATCGAGCAAATGATGGTGCTAAATACAATTATTAAATTAAAGGTGGCATCAGTTTTAATGGTTGCAGCAATATTATGTTTTTCCGCATGTGAGCCGCTGACCACAACCACTACAACAACGGAACCAGCATCTACCACAACTACCGGACCTGTATCCACAACTACCGTCACAGTAATTCCTTCTGACCGACTTCAGCTATCAGACCTTACCTATCAAGGAGCCTTTCGCCTGCCTCCCGACTGCAACTGGGGGTCACGGGGACTGTCCTACTATCCTGCTGGGAATGGAGGATTGGGTTCTTTGCTGGTTACTGGATTCGATCAGAACACACCAGAGTTCGCACAAGTCTCAGTTCCAGAACCGGGAACTGCAACCGACTGGCAAGAGCTGCCAGAGTCTACCATGCTTACATCAATGACAAATTTTGATGGGGGACTGGTGTCTCAATATGACACT
Organism: uncultured Thermodesulfobacteriota bacterium; assembly: GCA_964580455.1. GTDB lineage: Bacteria > Desulfobacterota > WTBG01 > WTBG01 > WTBG01 > CAZOKO01. The sequence goes on from CAZOKO010000091.1 coordinate 7,382, forward strand.
GAATATGAGAGCTTCTCTGGACATACCAATGTAAGCGGTATTGCATATGTACCACAACGCGGTTCACAAACAAGCGATAAGATTTATGGATCAATAGACTTTTGGTACGGGGTAATCGATGAAAGCCACCCGACTATCTGGTTTTCTGAAATTGATGGATCGAATGCGCGCGGACTATATCACGTTGGTCCATGGGAGTTGCTATATCATGGCAACAAATCCGGAGACTATATCTTCTGCGTGCCCCAGTGGTACGCAGACATGTATCTTGGTGGCAAGATACTTATCACGGGCAAAACCCGCGGGGCATTTTACGGATCCCAGGGACCTACCCTGTTCGCTTTCATGCCCTGGAACAGCGAGGACCCAAGTGGCGATCTGGGTGCTGTTCCCATGCTCTGGTACAACATATTTGAGAATTGTGCCTCTCCGAACGCGGGAGATAAGGCGAATTGCGACTTCCCGGATTTTACCATGTGCGATAAATGGGAGGGTGGTGGCTTTGTAGAAAGCGGAGAAAAGCGTGCCATTCTTCTGCTTGGCACTAAAGGGTTGGGTGATAATAGTTACGGTCCTCCTCCAAGTCCCGATGTATGCGAGGATAGTCAAGGCTATCACTGTGATCCTTTTGAACGTCAGGTGATCTTTTATGACGTAGACGAACTGGGGGAAGTTGCTCAGGGCAGTCGTGATGCGTGGACTGTTGTGCCCTACACCATTTGGAGGCCGGAGGAGTTTTATCTGGGTGATGCCGAGGGGCAAACCTGTGGGCAGGTAGGCGGCATAGCTATAGACACCGGTGGTCAACGCATTCTTATGATAGAAAAAGGTTTCGGGGGATACAACAACGAAAACTCAGCTGTCGTACACATCTGGTCCTTACAATAGCGAATTAAAGGGGAATTCACTATCATGACGATGGGGGTACAACTGGTTTAATCCAATTTCAAGGCTATCTTTCTCCTTTCAGGATATACTTCTCAAGACATATCATTTCCCATCTTCTTGTGATAAACTTCCACCGTGTAGAAGTTATTCTTTCCCAGTAGTGCCAACTGTCTTCAGAAATACATACTTCCATCTCTTAATTTCCAAGTTATTTTCCTTTCTTCCGAACCTGGATTCCTACCCCTTGCCCCTAAAAAACCATCTTTTTATTTGACGAAATAAAGTCCTTTATATTAATCTTTCATATATGCGGCAATTAGAGGAGAATCAAAATGAATAAACTCAGATGTTACTCCATCATTGTAGCTCTTATTCTACCTTCTATTATAGGCTGTGCTATCAACCCGGTAACGAGGAAACCTGAATTTGTTTTGATGAGCGAGTCTCAGGAAATCGAAATCGGAAGGAAGATGGACCCAAAGATAGTGAAAGAATATGGGTACTATCATGATGAATCCCTCCAGGAATATGTTAATCAGCTGGGTCAGAAGCTGGCAGACGTCTGCGACCGACCAGATCTCCATTATCGATTCAAGGTTGTCAATTCCTCCATGATTAACGCGTTTGCCCTCCCCGGTGGGTATGTTTATGTCACCAGAGGTTTGCTTACCTACATCAATAGCGAAGCAGAGCTATCAGGGGTTATTGGTCATGAAATTGGACACATTACAGCACGCCATGCTGTCAGACAATATACTAAAGCTCAAACCTACCAATTCGGAATTCTAGCCGCATCTATATTTTACCCGGAAATAAGCCAATTGGGACAATTCGCAGATTTTGTCGCCTTAGCCATTATACAGGGTTATGGCAGAAAAAACGAGCTTCAGGCCGATAGATTAGGGATCAAGTACTCCTCTTCAACAGGTTATGATCCTTACTGTGTATCCTCTTTTATGAAAACCTTAAACAATATCGAAGAAGTAACCGGTAAAAAGGGATATCATGGTCTATTCTCTACTCATCCAGAGACAGAGGAAAGAATTGTGAAGGCAGAGGAAGAGGCAAATAAAATCACTCCACCTCTAAGCGATAATTTTAGGCAACTGAGGGAAGATTACCTGTCAAGGGTTGACGGCCTTATTTTTGGAGATGATCCTAAAGAAGGGGTGGTGGCAGGAAACACTTTTAAACACCCTGATCTGAGAATAGAGCTTACCTTCCCGCAAGGATGGACAATCAATAATGGGAAAGAGGTCTTGGTCGCTAAACACCCTGAAAAAGAATATTTCATCCAGATGACATTAACTACTTTGGGCAAAAAATTGTCGGCAGCAGAATTTGCAAAAAAGGTTGAAAGGAGCTACCATTTCACCAAAATTTTCGGTTCTTCCCAAATCATCAATGGCCTTTCGGCCTATACAGGCACCTATCATGGAATTAATAGAGAAAAGGGGGAGGTCAAGGCAGAAATGTCTGCAATACTGATAGAAGATAAAGGCTACATCCTGATTGGAATTTCTTCGCCAAATTCTTTTGAAAAAGCAATGCCATTTTTTACTTCAACCATAAGCAGCTTTAAGAGACTATCATCAGAGGAAGCAAAGAAGATAAAACCTCATAGAATCAGGATTTACACAGTCAAGGAAGGTGATACCTGGGAAAGCATCACTCATAAATGCGGTCAACAGCCCGGCGAAGCCAAAACCCTTGCCTTAATCAATGCCTTTGACCCTGAAGAGTTTCCCCAGCCAGGTACCAGGATCAAAACCATTTGTGTGGAGGGTCGCTAGCAAAGCTTCGCCTCATACCGACGAGGCTTCACGATACTAGATACTGGATGCAGGATTATGGCTAACAATGGTTAAAGGATTTATTCTGTGTGAACCCCGTTAGAAACAGGAAACGTTTTGGAATGTATGTATCAATTAAAAAGGTCTTCTACGCTTTATAGAAAGTACTCATTTTCTATTTGTTATCTAATGTGTTTCCGTAGACTTCATTCTTTTCTAACGGGGAGAGCAGGCTGTATTAGATTTTGTCAGCAGAATGGAAGCAGGTAAAAGCTATCTTGATGTTCCTAATATGGCATTTAGAGTAAACGGATCCCTCGTAAAGAATAAAACCTTAGAACCCTTTTCGGATCTTGATAGTCTTCCTTATGGAGACATGGGAACAGAAGATAAATTTATACTTGATAAGAAGCTTTTAAAAGTTACGAAAGATCTTAATCAATCATAGTCTCTACGTTGTGTAGGGTACGTAATATTCCAATAAAAATGTACTGTTAGCTCTTGCAAGAAGTGTTAAGTATTCTGCTCACTTAAACCCTTCAATATATTGTGTTCAGAATCTTTCAAGGCAATCCCCTAATAAGGGTATATAATCCATATGAAAGCCTATGGGTGAAGAAAAAGGTAAGGTATTAAGATAGCAATAGTATTACCATAGAAAAAAATTGGAATTGTGATATAGAAAAATATATACAAAGAATTACCAATAATATTAGGTAGCGTACCCGTTTAGTGGGTTTGCAAAAGTAAATAGAAGCATTTAACTGCTTAATGTTAAAGATTAATTGCTTGCAATCACCCTAT
>CAZOKO010000092.1:0-10794 GCA_964580455.1 uncultured Thermodesulfobacteriota bacterium
CCGTTCTTTTTTGCAATATCTTTTATGTCATCACGTAACTTTTGAACAAAGCCTAATTTTAAGAAAGGAATAACACAATGGAAACAGGACTATGGGCTTTAATGACAGCCACTCTCGTTCTTGCCGTTACCCACACCATAAACCCAGACCACTGGTTTCCCTTTGTTATGGTGGGGAGAGCAAACAAGTGGAGACTCTCTTGGGTATTGGGTCTTGCAACCCTTGCCGGTATAGGTCACGTGGGTACCTCAGTCTTTATTGGTCTATTCGGTGTATTTGCTGAGAAAGGGGCATCAAAGGAGATTGCCACCTTTCTGGAAAACTCCACCCCCATACTCCTGATGATTTTTGGTTTTGCGTATGCAGCCTACTCCCTCTATCAGCAAAGAGTGGGGGTTCATGGTCACTCTCATGGTATTCCTTTCATCAATAAGTGGCTGGGGATTGATCCTCATGCCTATGACTTACCAGGTGGGCATCATGTCCATAAAGGGGAAGATTATCATAGACATGACAGCCAAGGGGATACTCACAAGGAGCACGGTCATACCCATGATACTCAAAGCCACTCTCACCAGGGTCATAGTCAGAGTGATCATGTGAATACGCATGATAATCACGATGATGGACATGTTCACGACCATCATCAGAATAGCAAACCAAAAGCTAACCTCAGGAATAAGAAGGCTGGATGGGGTCTTGTAATCATACTGGGACTTACACCCTGTATAGCATTGTTGCCCTTAACCTTTGCCGCGGTAAAATATGGAACGATGGCAATAATAATGGTGAATGTAATGTTCGCTGTGGCTACTGTTGGTACTATTTTGTTATTCACCTGGTTAGGACTCATGGGACTTTCATGGATCAAGCTTGAGTTCTTCGATGAATATGGAGATGTCATTACTGGTGTAATTATAGGCCTGGTGGGACTTGCTACTAAAGTATTTGGGTTATAAGAAACACAGAAAGGAGTTTAGAAGATTAAGAAATTATTTTTTGGAACTATGGCACTTTTTTTCTTATCGACTGGAATAGCTTCTGGCCACCACGCGAGGGAATATATTGAAGTAGAAGGCTATGAAACAATTCCCAAAGGTAATTTTACCGCATTACTCAATTATAATTACTTTTCTCCCACAAAAGTTTTTGATGAGACCCATTGGGAAATTACGGCCACCTTTCCTATGCGGTATTACTGATCGTCTAATGGTAGACATTCATACTCACCTTAGCAAATTTAATGGGACAAGTGCTTTTGTCGAAGCTATAGCTGGGGGCCTCCAGTATAAACGTTCAGTCGTGGGCAATTCGTCCCGCCTCATCGGGTACCGGTTCAAAAAAGAAGCACTTTGATTGGATAACAAGAGCACGATATGGAGATTGACTTTTCACAGACAGGTATCTGGACATTGATTGTTGCTACTTTTACTCTGGCGACTACCCACACGGTGTCACCCGACCACTGGTTTCCCTTTGTCATGGTGGGCAGGGCAAATAAGTGGCGGATTTCCTGGATCCTCGGGCTTGCCATGCTTGCCGGTATAGGTCACGTGGGAACGTCCGTATTCATTGGACTGGTTGGGGTTTTCGCTGAAAGTGGTGTTTCAAAGGATATTGCTACCTTTCTGGAAAATGCTACCCCCATGCTCCTCATCGTTTTCGGTTTTGGCTATGCAGCCTATGCCCTCTATAAAGAGTATGTGGGAGATTGGGGACACCTCCACGGTATACCTATTATCAACAAATGGCTTGGTATCAATGCTAATGTCTATGAGCTGCCTGGACAAGGCGAAGAAGAAATACAAGATGCACGTTCTAGTCTTGTAAGTAGGATTATTATCTGCCTCCATAAACTGAACATGGTGACATACGTTGCTCATGATGATCATATGCACAGCTTTGATGCCACTACAGAGAAAGATCACGGGCACAGGCATTACCACGGTGAGCTGTTGCATGAACACAAGCATAAACACCGTATTAAAGGGATCGACGGGTATGTCCATGACCACGGTGATGAGCAAATTCCGGGTGGTATCACTGACCTTAAGGACAAAAGAGCCGGTTGGGGGTTGGTTGCGATTCTGGGATTAACTCCCTGCATTGCTCTTTTGCCGCTTACGTTTTCCGCAATTAAATACGGTACTGCGGCGGTGGTACTGGTCAATGTAGCATTTGCCGTTGGCACTCTGGGCACGATCATCCTGTTTACCTGGCTTGGATGCCTGGGGCTTTCCTGGATTAAACTCGAGTTTTTTGAGAAATACGGTGACGTTATCGCCGGTATAATCATCGGTCTGCTCGGACTTGCAACGAAAATATTTGAGTTGTAGCAAAAGGTGTAGCTTATCATCGCGATGCAACTTACTGTAAACATGAATATGTATGTAGCAATAACCAGAAGGGAGGCACATCATGATTGATCGTATTACCGATATAGGGTTTGATTCTAAAAGTTTGTGGCAACCAAAGGGGTTTGAGCCCCACACCTTTCCTGAAAGCACCTGGCCTCTTTTAAAAGAGCTCAACCTGAAAAGGCTTACAGAGATTGAGGGTGAAGACTTAACCCCAGTCCAGGAGTTCTTCAAGCGGCCCATGTGCGAGGGGACCTTTCGCCATTTCCACAATGAAAAGATAGAGAAACTGGCCCTGATGTGGGTGCTTATATCACGGAGTATCGCCGGTGGGAGTTGGGTAGGATGGCCCAGCGATGACTATGATTTTCCCGGCCTGATTATTGCCTGGGAAGAATCCAAGAAAAGACTTCACATCATCATTGATCTGCTGCCTATCGCAGACTGTGTGGAGTACGAGTGGTACCGTGAAAAATACCTGGACGGGATTGAGCCAGTATACAATGAGTACAAAGACTTAATCGGTCCAAACTCTACCTATAGATGGTTTCGGGCTATGCAGAGCCCCTATCACATCTTTGACGGTCCGGGAGAACAGCGGGACAGGGCACTCAAATGTGAAATTGAGTACATTAAAGAGTGGGTGAAGGTAGTAAAGAATGCTGAACCGGTGAAAGATGAACAGTACAAACAGTACGCAATCAAACGCAAGAAAATCCTCCAGACCCAGTTGCGGCAGCGGGACCCACTGGGATCGGTTTTAATACGTACCATGGGGGATGAACTTGGGAAGAAGACTATCGTGGGATACACATAACCGATTCAGGGATTGAGGAATTTAGGAATTGGGGAATGAAAGTCTTTGATGTTTACTATGAGGTATGCGATGGGGAACACTACAAGAGAACAATAGATTTTTAACATACTTTATTAGAGGAAGGAGGGATGTTATGGCGTCAATGCTTGATATCATGCAAAGGGGTGCTGAGTTGGTTAACGCAGAGGAAGAATTTGTGGACCAGATGGTGGAACTGGATGGCGATATTATCTTCTGGCGTTTTGAAGATGACCAGCCCGCAGTAACCACCCGCCTGGATAAGGGGGTGATCGTAGTTGAGGAAGGCGAAAACCCCGATGCTCAGATCGGGATGAAACTGAAGACCAAGGTGCTGTTAGATGTAATCGATAATTCCCTTGATGCAAAAATGATGTATACCCATACCGAATTGGTTAAGGGTGATATGGAACTGGCCCGCCATCATGTTTTTGCACTGGTTCCCTACATCTATGGCATGCAGGACAACTACGATGAGAATAAAGAGTTTAACAAAATGGTTGTTGATAAAAAAAGTACTGCTGAGGACTACAAATGATGAATGAGCATGAGCACAATATCGTTATTGATGAAGACAAATGTATCGGCTGTGGCATATGCATTGATTTCTGTAACGTTGATGCAATTGCAGTTAACGAAGAGAGCGGAGTAGTTGAGGTTATTGCACTTGAAGACTGTATTGAGTGCCACAGTTGCCAGCAAAATTGTCCGGAAGGAGCCATCATGGTCTTTCCCCAGGTCGAAGAGTCCCTGAGAGATCTCTAACTACTTAAGGAGAAGGTTGGTGAGCGAAATTCAATTTATTCTTGATAAGGAGAAGTGTATCGGCGCTGACGAGTGTGATGGTGTCTGTGCGCGTATTTGCCCCCCCGACATCATTGAGTATACTGAGGGGGAGGGGAAAAAGATTCCCGTCATTACCGATATGGATCTCTGCATGAAAGACCACGGGTGTCAGAACAACTGCCCGGTAGGTGCAATTACCATACTCCCTCCCCAGGAAGAGGGAAGAAGATTTTAACCGGTTGTACTGAAAGTATGACTCTCTAATGAATGGAGGTAGACGATGACTGATTATCATTTAGAAAAAGAAGTTGGCTTTAGATGTGATACCTGGCCTGCAAAGAATGTTCCCAACATCCGGCCGTTTCCAGAAGAGTGCTGGGAACTGCTTCGCAAGCTTGATCTGAAACCCCTCAGGGGGGAGTACCAGGGTTATAACATGGACCTTTTACTTGAGGATCTTGATTCCCCCATGGCCAAAGGGGCGGTGCGCGTGTTTGAATCGGATAAGATTGAAAAGGTCTGTATCTGGTGGCAAGTCCTCTCCGGCCGTTCCCTTTCAGGTGCTGTCATCGGCTTTCCCCGTGATGATTATGATTTTCCCGTCATGCTGATCGACTGGGATGAAGGCCGCGGTCCCGGTCACGGTATGGTTGACCACATGCCGCTTTGTGATATTGTGCTCAACGAAGACTACCGCATTAACTACCTTGACAAACTGGATGACATCTTCCGGGAGTACTACGATATTGTCGGTCCGCCTTCCCTGCACGTCTGGTTCAGGACCATAACCGGGCCCTACTACAGTTTTTTCAGGACGCAATCTGGGGGAACACCGGAATATCGACAGCGCATTTTAAACCTCCCCCTTAAATATCTGGATAAATGGGTGGAAACGGTTCAAGCGGCCAAGCCTATCGAGGATCCGGCTCACAGGGAGTACTGTATAAAACGGAAGCGTGTGCTTCAGGATTGGCTCTTTGAACGTGACCCGGTTACCTCGGTTATGTTGCGCGTTTATGGAAAGGAGATCGGTTCACTGGTTATGAAAGGATTATCATAATAGATTAACCTCTATATTTTCTATCAGGAGGAGTAAAAGATGCCAAAAATAAGTGCAGAGGATATTGTTCAAATTGAAATAAAAGTAGATGAGGAAAAGTGTGTCGGTTGTGGTACATGCATATCAGTTTGCCCGGTCAATCTCCTTGAGCTAAAGGTGGTGGGTAAAAAGAAAAAGAGCTGCGCGCCAGATCAAAGCTTTTGTGTAAAATGCCATATGTGTGAATTCCACTGTGGTTATCAGGCGATTAAGGTTTTCCCGCCGTTTGAGGGACAGCAGCCCACGGACCAGGCAAAAGTGCCCATGCGTCATCGCTAAGATCATTAATCAAAACATCTCGTGATCGGTAGAGGTGTGTGAAGCGTTTAGAGAACTCTGGGTATTTACTGCAAGCGAAGCAAACTCTTCTTATATGCTTGCGGGAGATTGCTTCATTGCTACCATTTATAAAGTAGGAACAGATGAAGGTACTCTTAATCCAGCCCCCTATGTTTCACTTAAAGATGCATCTCGCTCCTAACCTGGGTTTGGCCTATATTGCAGCGGTACTTGAGAAGGCCGGTGTAGAGGTGAGGGTCTATGATGCTGCTGCGGAGGAAGGGTCCTACGATGAGATCATTGATCAGATCAAGAGCTTTAGGCCTCATCTCATTGGAGCGGGGGGACAAACACCGGTAAGTCCCCGGGCACTTACCATTTTTCAAAGGGCTAAGAAAGAGGTAGATCCCGGTATCATAACCTTAGCCGGTGGTCCTCATTTCAGCTTCACTGACCGGGAGTCTCTCGAGCAATGTCCTGCACTTGATATAGTGGTGCGGGGAGAAGGGGAAGAAACTATCAGAGAACTCTGTCAGAGGATTGAGAAGGATGAGGGATTAGAAGAGGTGAAGGGTATTACCTATCGGAACAAAAGAGATGAGGTTGTCCGTAATCCGGACCGGGAGCCTATTGCTGACCTTGATTCCATTCCCCTGCCCGCCTGGCATCTCTTCCCGGTGGAGAAATACCATTGGGTCGGAAATAAGGTTATTGGCATCTCTTCTTCGCGGGGGTGTCCCTATCGCTGTCCCTACTGTATTACCTGGAAAGTCCACAAGGGGGTTCGCCTCAGGAAGCCAAAAAAGATCGTGGAAGAGATGGTGTGGGTCAAAAGGAACTTTAATCACGATACCTTCTTCTTCCAGGATGATGCCTCCTTTTTGTCGCGTGAGCAGGTGGAAGGGTTTTTAGAAGAGCTGGAAAAATGTGGAGAGAAACTTTACTGGTACTATGAAACCCGTGAAGATGTGTTTCTCAGCTATCGCGACCTCTGGCAACGGATGAAAGAAAACGGTCTCTTTAAAATCATTTTTGGCCTTGAAACCCCTGATCCGATTCTCCGGGAGTGCTGTGGGAAAAAAGGCTTCAACTGTGAGGCGGTAGAGGAAATGATGGTTACCCTTGAAAAGGAACTTGATATTCTGGTTTCTATCTACCTGCTTTTTGGTATGCCTGAGGACACCGAAGAGTCAATGGATGCCCTGCTGCAATACGGTAAACACCTGTATCCTGACTACTGTTCTTTTGTTGTCGGCAGCATGGCAGTTCCGTTCCCGGGAACGGATATGTTTAACGACCTGAAAGCAAAAAATATGATAACCAGTTTTAACTGGAGTGATTATGGATTTGGCAAGTCTGTTATTAAGACCACAGTATCGCCCGAGAAGCTGCAGGAGATCTTTGCCGGGTTCTGGGTTAGGACCTACGTTCGACCAAAAGCCTTTTTGAAGCAGATCCAGTCCATCTGTTCCCGAAACCGGTTCCGGAGGGCTATGGCAAAACAGTATGTGACAATGGCAGTGGAGATGATTTCTGATGTGAAAAAGATGAAGGGAGAAAAAGAAGCCGAATTTTAATCCTCTTTTCCCCCAGCTATTTCGAATGATCTGTAAATTTTTTCTTGTAATAAACGGAACTAGCTGTTACATTACCACCCCGTGTTTAGTTTGTTTAACATGAATTATAAAAACCATTAATTAGGAGATGTGTTATGTCAATGACCAACTTTCTCTTTACATCTGAATCGGTAACCGAAGGGCATCCGGATAAAGTTTCGGATAGTATATCGGATTCCATCCTTGATGCGATTATTGCCCAGGATAAAAAGGCACACGTAGCCTGCGAGACTATGGTTACGACCGGTATGGCCGTTGTTGCAGGTGAAATAACCACCGGTTGTTATGTCCATATCCCGGATATTATCAGGCAGACAATAAAGGAGATAGGCTATAACGACTCCAGCATGGGTTTTGACTGGGAAACCTGTGCTGTACTAACTTCAATTGATACTCAATCGCCTGATATTGCCATGGGTGTAAATGCCAAGAAAGGGAAGAAACAGGGTGCCGGAGACCAGGGTCTTATGTTCGGTTATGCCTGTTCTGAAACACCGGAGTTGATGCCCATGCCAATAACCTATGCGAACAAATTGGCAAAGAGGTTAAGCGTAGCAAGAAAAAAAGGTATCCTCGATTTTTTAAGACCGGATGGCAAATCTCAGGTTACCGTTGAATATCTGGATGACCACCCCAAGAGAGTAGATACCGTAGTAATAGCTGCTCAGCATTCTCCTACCGTAAAAGATAAGGTGTTACAGGAGGGTATTATCGAAGAGGTCATTAAAAAAGTGATTCCGGCAAGGATGCTGGATGGTAAAACCAAGTTTCACATCAATTCCACCGGTCGGTTTGTGCAGGGGGGACCCAAGGCAGATTGTGGATTGACCGGGCGAAAAATTATTTGTGATACCTATGGCGGTCAGGGAAGTCATGGTGGTGGTGCTTTTTCTGGAAAAGATCCTTCCAAAGTTGACCGATCTGCTTCCTACATGGCACGCTATGTTGCTAAGAATGTTGTGGCTGGAGGGTTGGCAAGAAAGTGCGAAGTGCAATTATCTTATAGTATCGGTGTTGCTGAACCGGTTTCAGTAATGATCAATACCTTTGGAACCAGTAAAATACCGCCTGACGATATTGCGAAGCTGGTGAGGAAACATTTTTGTCTAACCCCTGCAGAGATGATTAAGTATCTTAATCTACTTAGGCCTATCTATAGGAAAACAGCCGCCTATGGGCATTTTGGCAGGAAAGAACCTGAATTTACCTGGGAAAAGACAGATATGGCTAATAAGTTGAAAAGAGCAGCTGGTCTTTAGAAAATTCACTTTTTGGACGCAGATTATCAAAATTTAGTTTCCTACAAATAACGGATCAGTTTATAAATTCTTCTTAATAGCTTATAACATGTTTGATTACGTTTTTTATAGTTAGCATAGGAAAACAACTATCTAGCGTTTATCCGCGAAAATCCGTGTCCTAATTTATAGGAGAAGTTGATGAAATATCATGTTAAAGACTTAAGTTTGGCCAAAGATGGTATGCTCCGTATCGAGTGGGCGAATCACAGTATGCCTGTCTTAAATCTGATTAAAGAAAGATTTAAACGGGAGAAGCCTCTTAAAGGTCTTAAACTTGCTGCCTGTCTGCATGTTACAACCGAAACGGCCAGTCTAATGGAAACGTTGAAAGCAGGAGGTGCTCAGTTGGCACTTTGTGCTTCAAACCCTCTGAGCACCCAGGATGATGTAGCTGCTGCTCTGGTAAAGCACCATAAGATTTCTGTCTTTTCTATCAAGGGAGAAAATAACAAAACTTACTATAACCATATCAATGCTGCGCTTGATATTGAGCCGCATGTTACCATGGACGATGGGGCAGATCTGGTTTCCACTGTCCATTCCAAAAGGACACAGTTGGTAAAAAATATTATTGGGGGAACGGAGGAAACGACTACCGGGATTATTAGACTTCGTGACATGGCTCGCAAAAAGGTCCTGCGCTTTCCCGTTATATCTGTAAATGATGCCCAGACCAAACACCTTTTTGATAACCGCTATGGTACCGGACAGAGCACCATCGATGGGATTATAAGGGCAACTAACAGGTTGATTTCAGGCAGCACCTTTGTTGTCTGCGGTTATGGATGGTGTGGTCGGGGGCTTGCCATGAGGGCGAAGGGGATGGGAGCTAACGTCATTGTAACTGAGGTTGATCATCTGAGAGCTTTAGAGGCTACGATGGATGGTTACAGGGTGATGCCGATAGCAGAAGCATCAAAGATTGGAGACTTTTTCTGTACCGTTACCGGTGATAAACATGTTATAGATAAAAAACATTTCCTCTCCATGAAAGACGGGGCAATAGTCTCTAATTCAGGACATTTCAATGTTGAACTGAACCTTGAGGCTCTGGCAAAAATGACCAGGAGCAAGAGGAAGATAAGAGAGTTTGTTGAAGAGTACAGCTTGAAAAACGGTAAACGGATATATCTGCTTGGTGAGGGGAGATTGATTAATCTTGCTGCCGCTGAGGGGCACCCCTCAAGTGTGATGGATATGAGTTTTGCCAATCAGGCACTGTCTGCCGAATACCTTTTGAAAAAGGGAAAGCAGTTAAATAAAGAAGTTTACACAGTACCAGCCAGGATAGATGAGATGATAGCGAAGTTAAAGCTAAAATCGATGGGCGTAAAGATAGATACCTTGACCAGGGAACAAAAGGAATATTTATCTTCCTGGGAAGCTGGAACGTAGAGACTATTTTAGTAATATTTTGAGATGAAAGGTAGCTGATCCTTTTTTGCCCCGTCAGGAAGAATGTCCCATCCAAACTTTCTAGCGGGGTTTGCATTCAGAAATGATAATAGTTTTTTAGTGATCAACCTTGTTTTTGTTGTAATAAAAATTTACCGCAAGTTTTTAAGATTATTGGTGTATAGTACACTTAGTAGGGTGTTAACTGGATAGCTATAGACGATTTGAGAAAATAGTTGTCAGTGTTCACCCCGTTAGAAATAGGAAATGTCTTAGTTGATTTGCAAGATATCATTTTGCTATTTCTGGTTGTTTGTAAAGATTCTTTTTATCATTTGTTCCCTAAACATTTCCGTAAATTATAATTATTTCTAACGGGGTAAATCTGCGGAAATCTGCGTCCCATTATAGCAGGAGGAAAGGATAATGAGAAAACGTATTTTTTTTATCATCGTTAGTGTTCTATCGCTTTCACATTTCGTTTTTGCACAAGAAGAAGATGTGTTGCACAGTGTGTCTAAAAATGGGTGCGATCTGCAGAAAGCAATTGATATCACCCTGAGGAAAAACCCGGAACTTGCTGCTATCGCACTTGAATTAGATGCAGCAGAAGCCAGAATAAAACAGGCGGGTTTATGGTCTAACCCCACTTTTGAAGCGGAATCTGAGAACTTTTCGGGAGACTACCATATTTTTAGTAGTGCAGAAAATACATTTTCCATTTCACAGCCCTTTTTATTAGGCGGGAAAATAAAACATCAAAAAAACATTGCAGAAAAGGAAAAGGAAATTTTACAACTACGTTATGAAGCTGCAAAAACAGATCTGATTACGAAAGTTAAACATGTTGTTTGTCATATTCTACTATCACAAAATAATTTAGAATTTGAAAATGAAACCCGGAACAACGCAAAAAAACTTCATGACTTCATAGCAAAAAAAACAATGGTAGAGGACGAAGATTCTATCCAATCCCAGCTTTTAAGTGCAGAAATTGAGCTTTCCCAGGCAGAACTTGAAGTTCTTGATGCCCACATTCAACCATGAAGTGCAACAAAGACGGTTTGTAAGACATCGTAAGGAGTGGCAAAGTTAAGGCACTTACGAGGTCTTGAGTTAAGTTGAT
>CAZOKO010000093.1:0-10226 GCA_964580455.1 uncultured Thermodesulfobacteriota bacterium
CTAGGTTAAAGGTATGTTTAAACCAGTCAGAATGAATAAGCTTCAAGCCCTTGTGCTTGATGAACAAAAAAGCGAAGTCATTAAGAAATTACACCAGTCAGGAGCTGTTCAAATCTCAGACTGCCGTGACAAGCTCAGTCATTCTGATTGGAAAGATTTTCTGGAATCACCTGCTCCCAGCCTACTGCTCAGGAAAATAACATCCTCTCTTATGTCCATTAACAAGTGGTTAGACCTTTTCGAATCTGTTGCACCTGAGTCAAAAGACAGTTTCTTCAAATTCCTTTTTAACCCCACAACCCCCAGAAAAATTCCTGTCGAAGAGATTGATGGCGAAAAACTTCTTGAAAGAGTCGAGAGTCTGCTTAAGGAAGTTGAGCAATCAACTCAGCAACCTTCAGAACATCTGGAGAAGGTTAGAGAGGATACAAGTAATTTACAGGATGTTCGAAAGTCTATCTCAAAACTCGATCAGCTTGAAATCGATCTTACCTATGTTGAAGAAACGCCCCTTACCTCTGTTTATCTGGGAACAACCCTTACCAAAAATGTTGAGATAATAACCACTGAACTGGAGAAAATCACAGAGCGCAGCTTTATTCTGGAACAAACTCCATTAAGCCCAACAGAAGCACTTCTCACTATCGTCTGCCTTAGTCAGCATGCCTCTTCTGTATCCAACTTTTTGCGGCGAACAGGTTTTGAGCGAATCGAAATCAGTGGTTATACCGGCAAACCTCCCGAGGCACTTCACGCCGTTAAGGGGAAAATCGAAGAACTAAACAAAGAGGAAAAGCGGCTTGAAAAAGAAATCGTTGCTTCATCTCATCGCTTCAGGGATACCCTGCTTGCTATGCGGGAACTGCTGCAGATTGAGAAGGAGAGAGCAGATATACAAAGCAGCCTTGCCTCAAGCGGACATCTCTGCCTGCTTGAAGCATGGGTACCAGATAAAGCAACGGAGAGGATAACTCGAGAGATAGAATCTATAACTGATGGCCTCTCGGTCATCGAAGTAACTGAATCTCAAAGTACGGACGAAAAAATTCCTGTCCTCCTTGAAAATCCTCCCTTCTTCCGACACTTTGAGATATTGACCCGCATGTATTCTCTCCCGAAACATAATGAGATAGATCCCACCATATTACTTACTTTTACCTTTCTCTTCTTCTTTGCTACTATGGTAACTGATGCCCTCTATGGTCTTATCACCCTCATACTGGGTGCTCTCATGTTAAGAGGCGGAGGAAGATACAGTGAGACAATCAAAGGTTTCGGCGTTATTTTAACTGCCGGTGGTGCAACTACCATTATTGCAGGTGCTGTTACCGGGGGGTGGTTTGGCGATCTGGCAATTAAATATCTTGGCATCATTTCCTTAGAAAAGCTGATGATTATTGACCCTATGGTTGACGTACTCGCATTCTTGATATTTGCGGTTGCAGTTGGCGTTGTTCACCTGGATATTGGAATCATCCTGGGTATCGTCAACAACGTCAGAAATCAGGAGATAAAGAAAGCATTTACGGAAAACTTCTGGCTTATTCTTGTCCAACTCCTCTTTATACTGTTTTATTTAAAAACACGTGTACCTCCCGAAACGGGTACAGTAATATTTTTCAATATTCTTATAGGATTGATTGCGCTGGCTACACTTGTTCTGCTCGTCCTGGGACATAAGGGGATGTCCTTCTTTACCATAACGGGCGCTATAGGAGATACCCTTTCTTATGCCAGGTTGATGGCACTGGGACTTTGCACTGCTGGAATTGCTATGACTGTTAACATCCTTGCCAAGATGACTGCAAGTGTACCTGTTATAGGAATAATATTTTTCTTACTCATTATGGTTGTAGGACACGTGTTCAACTGGGTAATCCAGATTATGGGTGCTTTCGTTCACGGTATCCGCTTACACTATGTAGAATTTTTCGGCAGGTTTTACTCAGGTGGAGGAGATGCATTCACTCCTTTCGCTATCAAAAGGGAAATAACAGAATTGAAAATTGAGGGATTGGGGAATTGAGGGATTTGGAATTAAGGACCAGTAATTTTTGCTAATTCCTCAATCCCTGAATTCCTAAATTCTAAATTATTGATAAGGGAGGTAATGATTATGGAACTCAGTATTGGTGTTGGATTGGCAGCTCTTGGGGCAGGACTTTCCATGGGTATTTCTGCAATTGGTGCAGGAATCGGAGTGGGCATCGCCGGTGCTGCAGGAGCGGGAGTTATTGCAGAAGATCCCAAAAAATTTGGGTCTGTGCTCGTTCTGCAGGCACTGCCTCAGACCCAGGGCATCTACGGCTTCCTGGGGGCAATCCTGATCATGATCGGGACTGGCATTTTAGGTGGCATAGTGGAAGTTTCTACTACTCTGGGGCTTATCTGCCTGGGCGCAGGCGTCTCCACAGGTCTGGGAGGCATCACAGCCATCGGACAGGGAATCACTGCCGGTGCCTGCATGGGAGCTGTTGCCAAACGGCCAGAAAGCTTCGGTCAGGGAATGGTTCTAAGTGTTATGTCAGAGACCTTTGCCGTCTTCGCACTCCTCATTCTCATTCTGATTCTGGTAGGAGCAAAAATCCTGGGAGGATAATGTTGTACAATACAGGATGCTGGATAAAACGAATGCAGATTTCGGGTAGAGGGATGTGAAATTTAAAATAATCTTTTTATCCCATATCACAGATCTCACATCACACATCGTTATGTATTGAACTTGCATCAAGCAACCAGTATCCAGTATCGTTTCAATTGTTGCGACCATTGACAAATGGCCAACGACAAAGAACTTCTGTATACTACATAACTACTTTTTGAGGATACTATGACTGGTGAAGGTGAAAAGAGAATAATTAACAGGCTTATTCAGATGGCTGACGAGGATGTCAGCAAGATAACGGCCGAGGCTCAGGCAAATGCTGAAGAGATTAGAAAAGATGCTGAGCTGAAAGCAAACTCTGAGGCTCAGGATATCATCAATACCGGTACGCGAGAAGCCAGGAGGGAAAAACAGAGAATCCTGGCAGATGCACGCCTTAAAGCCAAAAGAAAATTGATGTCCATGCAGGAGCAGTTGATGCAGGCAGTCTTTGAGCAGGCAACCAGGCACATACAGCAACTCGTTGTTAAAGGAGAAGATGGAGAATATAAATACGACACCATTATTACTGATTTTACCAGAGAGGCAACAGAAATCATTGGGCAACAATCCCTTCAGCTCTCTTTCAACCAGAAGGACAGGGATAGATTTCAACCGCTCTTATCTAAGATAAGTCAAAACATTTCTCAGTCTCTGGGTAAAAAAATAACACTTTCAATTGCCGAAAAGACCATCCCTACGCTCGGCGGAGTAAACGTCAAAAGCGAGGATGGCACAGTAGGAGTAGACAACACGATTGAATCGAGAATGATCCGATTCAATGAGAAATTAAAAGCTGATGTAACCAGGATACTTTTTTAAGAGCTGAAATGGTTATCGATACTCAATTTATGATTATAATTATCGGGTTGGTTCTGGCACTCTCCCTGCCGCTACTCATCTTTCTAACCAAATCGGTACAGAATATCACTCCTTACCTTTATATGAATGCCCGACTTAAGGCTAAAGAAGGGAGACTCATAACCAGGCCACAACTGGAAGAGATGACCGTTTCACATTCTCTTTCAGATATTTCCTCCATCCTTGAGGGTACAGTTTATGGGAGTGAAATGCAGGGTTTAATGATTAATAACGCCGAAACACTGGAGGAGATGCTTCAAAAGCATAAAGCCAGTCTCTACAATGAGATTATGGGGATGATGCCCAATAAGATTACAGATGTTTTTTCCTATCTCTGCCAGGAACTGGAGATAAACACTGTTAAATCGCTTCTTCGTGACATCCATACGCAAAAACCTGCAGGGCAGATATCCCTTCTGGCAACTTCAACAGGGGAATTGCAGGCGGAAAAACTAAAAAGGATGTCTGAATCCCGTAATATCGCTGAAATGATTCCTCTTCTGGAGGGTACTTCATATGAATCCCTCATGGAAACACTGCCTGCCTATGAGCAGTCAAAAAAGCTTAATGCTTTAGAATCGTTACTTGACAGAATTATCCTTACAGATACCTGGAAGGTAATTTCCAAAAGGGGCGATCTCCCCCTGCTTCAGGATTATTTTGCCACTAAGGTCGATGTCCTGAATCTGAAGGTACTGCTGAGGGCAAAGAGAGACCACCTGAGCTGGGACGAGATTGAAATGTTTTTATTCCCTCAGGAAAATCTTTTTCATCAGGCAAAGACAAGTTATGGTGAGGAAGAAGATATCCGGGGATTAATCACCAGTCTGGAAACAACGCCCTTTTATAATTCTTTAATGGAGGTTCTCCCCGAATACGAAAAAACTCATTCCCTTCTCCCTTTAGAAAAGGTGCTGGATGAATTCATTTTAAGAACAGGCTGGGATATTTCCGTGAAACATCCCTTTGGTATTGGCCCCCTAGTGGGTTTTCTCTCCTTAAAGGAAGCTGAGATAAAAAATATAAGGGCCCTGGCTGTTGCCAAAGAGGCAAACCTTAACCATGAAGAAACAAGATCATTAATGGTGAGCATCTGATATGGAACTTGTTGTTATTGGAGATGAAAATACCAGAACAGGCTTTAAACTTGCCGGAGTCAGTCGGACATATCCTGGAGATGAAGCAAAAACTCACTTAGAGAAAATGCTTCAGGAAGGTACCGTAGGTATTATTATTATTAACGAGAAAATCGCTGACGAAAACAGAGAAATCATAAACCGAGCTAAAAAGGATGCGAAAAAGTTAACACCTATCATTATAGAGATACCTGGAAGTACAGGTCCTATAGAAAGGGAGATTGATCCTTTACAGGAACTTATCAGGAGGGCTCTGGGAGCCCAGATAGGAGAGGAGGAATAGCATTGAAAGAATTCAAAAAAGGAACAATAAAGAGCATTGCCGGCCCCCTGATGATCGCAGAACAGATGTCAGGCTGTGAAATGTATGAAGTAGTGAGGGTTGGTGAAGAAAAATTGATGGGTGAAACCATAAAACTTGTGGGAGATCTGGCTTATGTCCAGGTCTATGAGGATACTACGGGGCTAAAACCAGGGGAGGCAGTGGTTCGCACAGGAATGCCTCTCTCTGTGGAGCTGGGTCCCGGGATTATTGGAAACTTTTATGATGGCATTCAAAGACCACTGCAGGAAATTAAAAACCGGTCAGGAGATTTTATCGGCCGTGGCATCACAGTACCAGGGTTAAACCCGGATAAAAAGTGGGACTTTACCCCGACAGTGGAAAAGGGTGCGGAACTGGTTGAAGGAGACATTATTGGCTCGGCACCTGAATCCAAGGTAATTACTCATAAGATAATGATACCCCCCGGAATTAACGGAAAACTTCTAGAAATAAAAAAAGGCAGTTTTACTGTCAACGATACCATAGCTGTAGTTGAAACCGCCGGAGGAAAGGCTGAGATTAAAATGAAACAACAGTGGCCGGTAAGAATTGGCAGGCCTTCCAAAGAAAAGCTTTCCCCATCTGTTCCCCTTCTTACCGGGCAAAGAATCTATGACACCTTCTTTCCGGTTGCCAAAGGAGGATCTGCTGCCATCCCCGGAGGCTTTGGAACTGGCAAAACAGTAAGCCAGCACCAGTTGGCAAAATGGGCTAACTCTCAAGTTGTTGTGTACGTTGGCTGCGGGGAAAGGGGAAATGAAATGACTGAAGTTTTAGAGACTTTCCCCGAACTAGATGATCCCACAACGGGTGAAAAACTGATGGAAAGGTCCACCCTGATTGCAAATACCTCTAACATGCCTGTCGCAGCACGAGAGGCATCCATCTATACAGGAGTGACTATTGCAGAATATTACAGAGACATGGGATATGACGTTGCCCTTATGGCAGACTCTACTTCAAGATGGGCAGAGGCCTTAAGGGAAATCTCTGGAAGACTGGAGGAGATGCCGGGAGAGGAAGGATACCCCGCCTATCTCGCAACCAGATTATCTGCCTTCTACGAACGGGCAGGAAGAACGACAACTTTAGGCAAGGAAGAAAGAATGGGTTCGGTTACTCTGGTAGGTGCAGTATCACCTCCAGGCGGAGACCTTTCAGAACCGGTCTCCCAGAATACCCTGAGGGCAGTTGGATCCTTTTGGGCCCTTGACTCCAGCCTGGCTGACAGACGGCACTTCCCAGCCATCAACTGGCTGAGGAGCTACTCACTCTATTTAGATCCCACACACGAATGGTACAATGAAAATGCTACAGAAGAATTTCGCGAGCTCCGCAAACAGGCCCTTGTCACACTTCAGACCGAAGCGGAACTTCAGGAGATTGTCCAGCTCATTGGCGCAGATTCACTGCCAGAGAGAGAAAGAACACTGCTTGAGATCGCACGAATGATAAGAGAGGATTATCTGCAGCAGCATGCCTATCATGAAGTTGATAGCTACTGCTCTTTGGAAAAACAGTTACTCATGCTCAAGGTCATATCACTCTTCAACAAGAAAGCTCTGGAGGCTATTGATCTGGGGGTCAGTATCGACAAGATTACATCTCTTCCGGTCAAAGACGAAATTGCCAGAATGAAATACGTAGAAGGTGATCAGTTTAAACAAAAACATGAAGAATTAGAAAAAACAATAAACGAGCAATTTGATTCACTGAGGGAGTAACCATGGCAATAGATATTAAGACAAAAGAGTACAAAACAGTGAAAGAGGTAGCTGGCCCACTCCTGGCAGTAGCGGGAGTTGAAGGAGTTGCCTTTGGAGAGGTAGTAAGAATCAAGACTCCTCAGGGTGAAAGTCGTCTGGGTCAGGTCCTGGAATCAAGCAAAGATATTGCTGTTGTACAGGTATTTGAGGGGACCACTGGCATTGATACTTTAGAAACCAGTGTGCGCTTTACCGGTGATATAATGCGTATTGCCGTATCTAAGGAAATGGTAGGAAGATTCTTTGACGGCCTGGGAAGGCCGATAGATGGAGGGCCTGAAATCATCTCAGACACTAAACTTCCCATCACCGGGGCACCGATTAATCCAACTGCCAGGGACTATCCCAATGAATTTATTCAAACAGGCATTTCCACCATCGACGGAATGAATACACTGGTGAGAGGGCAAAAACTGCCTATCTTTTCCGGTTCTGGTATGGCACATAATCAACTGGCAGCCCAGATTGCCAGGCAAGCCAGGGTCTTAACCTCGGAGGAATCTTTCTCTGTTGTCTTCGCGGCCATGGGAATCACCCATGAAGAATCTGCCTTTTTTATCAAGGATTTTGAACGCACAGGCGCAATCGAGCGCATTGTAGCCTTCATCAACCTGGCAGATGACCCGGCCATAGAACGTACCATCACTCCCCGAATGGCACTGACTGCTGCAGAATACCTCGCCTTTGAATGTGATATGCACGTGCTGGTTATCTTAACAGATATGACCAATTATTGTGAGGCATTAAGAGAAATAGCCGCAGCACGTGAGGAAGTGCCCGGCAGAAGGGGATACCCAGGATATATGTACACAGACCTCTCTACTAATTATGAGAGGGCGGGAAGAATCAGGGGAAAGAAAGGCTCGATTACCCAGATTCCTATCCTTTCCATGCCCGATGATGATATTACTCATCCTATCCCTGACCTCACAGGATATATAACCGAGGGTCAGTTTGTGTTAACCAGAGAACTTCATAACAAGGGTATCCATCCATCGGTAGATGTGTTGCCCAGTCTCTCCCGCTTAATGAACGAAGGTATAGGTGAAGGTCGTACCCGTGCCGACCATCTTGGTGTCTCTGACCAATGCTACTCTGCATATGCAGAAGGAAGAGATATCAGAAATCTGGTGGCGGTTGTGGGAGAAGAGGCACTTACCGAGAGGGATAAACGCTATCTGGAATTTGCGGACAATTTTGAAAAAGAATTTGTTACCCAGAGTTCTGACGAAAACAGGACTATTGAAGAAACGCTGGATTTAGGGTGGGAGCTGCTTTCTGTTTTACCAGAAGGAGAGCTTAAGAGAATCGACGAAAAATATGTTAAGAAATATCATCCTAAATATCGAGGCAAATAGATTTCCGGAGAATAACTGATGGCTGCTGAAATGATTGAGGGTACAAAACCTACCCGTATGGAGCTTTTAAAGCTCAGGAAAAGGGTTCTTCTTGCAGAGAAGGGACATAAACTGCTCAAGGAGAAAAGGGATGCCCTTATCGCAGAGTTTCTACTTATTATCAAGGAAGTGCGCAAACTCCGAAAAAAAATGGAAGAGGAACTTGCTTCTGCTTTTAAAAGTTTAATGGCAGCAAAGGCACTGCTTGGGCCAAAAACAGTAAAGCAACTCTCGCAAATAACAGACCAGGACATTACCGTAGATCTTAAAACTCGAAACATCATGGGGGTTACAGTTCCTGTAATCAGGATTCCTGAAACCACCCGAAAGATGATTGATCGAGGTTACGGATTTTTTGATACATCCTCACAGCTTGATGAAGCCGCCCACGAATTTGAGAGCTCCCTCCAGATCATTATCCAAATGGCTGAAATAGAGGAAACTGTAAGGCGGTTGGGCATGGAAGTAGAAAAGACTAAGAGGCGCGTTAATGCTCTGGAATATATAGTTATTCCCCGACTTAAAGCAACAGTCAAGTATATCCAGCTGCACCTGGATGAAATAGCACGGGACAGCTTTTTAAGACTCAAAAAGATAAAGGCTGTTTTAGAAAACAAGGCAGAGCAAAAAAGTGCCTGATGACCCTATCACAAAACTCCTCAAAAGCGAAGATGTCAGAGCAAAACTATTCCTGATTGCATGGATAGCCCAGTACTGTGCGCTGGCCGGTCTCTTCATTGGATTATTAATCTTTATCCTGATAGCCTTGAAAATTATCTAGCGTTGCTTAGCAATTTGTCTTTTGGCCAGACGGTTCAGAGATCATAGGACGTTCTATAACAATTAAAATGATACTGGATGCTAGATTCTGGATACTCGATGCAAGTTCAATACATAACGATGTGAGATCTGTGATATGGGATAAAAAGATTGTTTTAAATCGCACATCACAAATCCCTCTATCCCGAATTCCCCAATCAGAAATCCGCAATCGGTTGATCCAGTATCTAGTATCAAGAATCCAGCATCTTTGATTTTTATCTCACAATGAACATTTCCTCCAAAAACACCATCTTTGGAAGAGTAATCACCTATGGCAGTATTGGCATTCAAATAGGATTTGCTATTGGTATAGGAGTCGTTGCAGGAGTTTACCTGGACAAATGGTTGCACACAGGACCCTGGTTAACTTTGCTTGGTCTTCTTGCAGGTTTAGTTTCAGGTTTTGCGAGGCTCTATCAGATAGGAAAGGAATTTGGAAACAGAAACCACAGAGAGCACTGAGATTACAAAGGTGAATAAACACTCCCCCTCCCCTAGCGGTATTTTTTCTCTGCGTGTTCCGCGCACTCTGTGGTAAAGTTTAATCAAAAATGATCTCTTCTTCCACCACTTCCCCTTCAAACATTTTAAAAGCCCTTATCTCAAGATTATCAAAATCTAAAAGAGAAATGATAATGAAGAGTGTATCTGAGTAAAAAGCCTGGCTTATATCGAGTCCTGAAGGATAGCAAGGATGGTCAGGGTGAGAGTGGTAAACGCCCAAAATTTTCAGTGATAATCTGTCAATCTCTTCAAAGGCTTTCACTTGCTCCAAAGGGTCAAGCTCATATAAGTCTTCACTCTCAGCAATATTTTTCGTCTTAAATAGTTTGGTTATAGTCTGCTCCTTTCCGGCCAGCATTCCGCAACACTCCCGTGGATATTCTTTCCTGGCATGCTTTATCATTTCCTCAACGATCTCTCTGGTTATAGTGATCACTTGTACCTCTTAAACAAATTGCAAACTGAAGGGAATCAAGAAGTTAGTTTTCAGTTGTCTTAATAAATGGAAACGATCCTGGATACTGGTTACTTGATACTGGATTAAACGATCTCGGATTTTTCCAAAATCCGAGATCCAAAATCAAAAGCCCCCTGCACCCCGAACCCTGACCCCTGAACCCTACACATTAAGTTGATTGACATTTTCATATTAGTATACTATAGGAAAGGGCAGAAATAAAGGTGCAACCTCCATTTAAAAGTGAATTTATTGTAAACTTTCTCTGTACTACAAACCTGCAACATCGTGTTTTTTTGGCAAAGTATTCTAAG
>CAZOKO010000094.1:0-10211 GCA_964580455.1 uncultured Thermodesulfobacteriota bacterium
ATCGATACTAAAGCAGCCTAACCCTGTGTCCATTTTTTCGGGGGAAGATCAGACAGTAATTATTCGAATTATTACAAGAAAAGAAGCATCCGAGTTAATTGAGTTTCTTAAATCTGCAGATTATGGGATTACAAGTACAGATGCCCAAGGTGCTACAGGTGGAGTAAAAATTATTTATTCCATTATAAAACGCCAAGATCTTAAAAATGTTGTAGAAATCATTAAAAAATTTAATCCACATGCGTTTTATACCGTAGAAGATGTCAAATTTGTAAGCGAAGGAATATTCCCTACGGGAAAGCACTGGTTTAAGAAAAATTATTTGCAGTCATTTAGAAATCATCGAAAAGAAAAGTGATAAATTACCAAATTGTTTAGATTGAGTTATTTGCATTAACTATATTTTTATTTGACTTATACAAGGTTTATTCATAGGATATCTAACCGGTAATTCATTAGCTGCAATGGTTTCTATACCACCATGTTGTTACAGATACTGTAAAGGAGTACAAAATGAATTATGATACTGCACTGAGAGCCTATACTTCCAAACGGATTGAGGAGATCGATACTGCGGATATCGTGGTAGGTATTCCCTGCTACAATAACGAGCAAACCATTGCTCATGTGATCCGGATGGTCACCCATGGTCTGGCTAAGCATTATAAAGATAAAAGGAGTGTCATTCACATCGCCGATGGGGGATCCACGGATGATACAAGGGAAGTGGCTAAAGAGTTTGAGATAAAACCATGGCAAGAGAAGATTACCTCTATATATCGGGGGCCGGGAGGAAAAGGAACAGCCCTTCGGTCAATATTCGAAACAGCTGAACGTCTCAAAGTTCGAGCATGTGCTGTTGTTGATTCAGACCTCAGGAGCATAACCTCAGATTGGATTAAATACCTGGTGGACCCTGTTCTCGAAAAGGGGTACCAGTTTGTTGCACCGGTCTATCTCCGTCACAAGTACGACGGGACTATTACTAATAATATTGTTTATAACCTCACCCGTGCTCTTTACGGCAGACGTATCCGACAGCCTATCGGAGGTGATTTTGCACTATCCAGAGACGTCGCCAAATTTTATATTGAACAGGATGTATGGGATACAGATGTGGCTCACTACGGAATTGACATCTGGATGACTACCAACGCCATCACCCAGGGTTTCCGCATCTGTCAGTCCAACCTGGGAGTTAAGATCCACGATGCCAAGGACCCGGGTCAGCACCTGGGTCCCATGTTCCGACAGGTTATCTGGACTCTTTTTTCTTTAATGGAACGCTACGAGAATAACTGGAAAGGGATTCAAGGAAGCGAGCCTGTGGAGACCTTTGGTTTTGAGGGCTATAGTGAACCTGAACCGGTGAAAGTGGATTTAGATGCGATTATTCAGCTTTTCAAGATTGGGTTCCAGCAATTTTCATCTCTGTGGAAGGATATCTTCAGCGAAGAGTGTTTCGATGAAATTCAGAAGGCTGCCGCAATGGATTCGAATCAGTTTTACTTTCCTACTAATTCATGGGTTAGGGCCCTCTATGAGCTGGCGGCTACTTTCCATGCCTGGAGTGTCAATCGCTATAAGTTGATCGATCTTGTTACCCCGCTCTACTATGCCCGAGTAGCTTCCTTTGTGAGGCAGAGCTTAAAGATGTCTTCTCAGGAGGCGGAGGCTTTAGTAGAGGAGCAGGCGGTGAAATTTGAAGAACAGAAAGATTATCTCATACAGGTATGGAATCATAAATCTGCAGAAAAGGCAAAAAACTGAAGGTTGATCATTTTTGCGCCCCATTTTCTACATGCTTCACCAATGTCATCTCTCATAAAAAGGACTGCGTCCCCTGGTTTTTGTGCTACAGTATATCTTTGCATTTCAAGTAACTTTCTTGATATCTGTTCAGGATAATGTTTCTGTGAACGCTTGTTTCTTCCCCAACAATTTTAATGCTATGGAAATTTCATATGATTAAAGTACGATTTTATCTTTTATATATATTGATCCTTATCTTCTTTTTGGTTACTGGTGGCTGTTTTCACTATGAGAGGAAGTATGCCAAAGATATTGTAATCTACACTCCTCTTAAACCTCCTGATTATCCCAGGCGATGGGCGGTAGGACCAGAAGGGTCAAAAGCTCATCAACTTGCTTTGAAAATTTTGGAAAGGGAAAAGCTTAAAATTTTACCATTGGTAACAAAAGGTTCACTTGATAGTCTGGAGAAAATTGCTAATGGACAGGCACTGTCAGCGACCGTAAGGGCAGACCATGTAATGTTGTCTTATCGGGGCAATAATCAGCAGGTGAGGGCGGATGCTACCAGAGTTGTCAGCGCATTACGTCCCTTGCTTGTGTATGTTCTATTGAAGAAGGATCTGGGTGAGAGAAGTTCATTTTTAGCACTCCCTGCCGGGGCAACCATCATAACAGATCCCCTTTGGGAAGGGGGTTCATTTATTACCCGCCAGCTTTTAAGGGTGTGTGACAAGAACCCGGATCAATTTGAATTTGAAGAAATACTCTTTTCTGAATGGGATAAGACCATACAGAAGGAAAATGTTTTAGCTGTTGTGCTCACAGCTTCTATTGGTGATGAAAGAATCAAAGGAATTTTAGAAAGCGGGTTTTTTCGGCTTGTATCGTTTCCCTTAGATAAGATGGGTGTTTTGCTGGGGAATCATCCCTATTTTTCTCCTTATAGAATGCCACAGGAAACCTTTCCCCATCAGAGTAAGCCCATACTGACCGTAATGTTAAAGAATTTATTGCTGGTGAGGGTTGATTATCCCGCAGAAGAGGTGCAAAAGTTCTGTGAGGATTTTTTTCCATCACTTAAGAATTATAATCAAAAAAAAGAAGAAGTGTTTGGACTTTCCAATGCCCTTCAGGGAGTTCCCATTCCCATTCATCAGGGTGCGCTTCGCTACTACCGAAGCCGATGTGAATTTTTTACAGGAGACCCATTAGGAACTTACTATGATTTGGGGATAGATCTGAGCAGCTTTTTCAATCGTTTGCTTGGGCCTGTCATACTCCCCCGGAAGTCAAGTGGATCTATAGAAAACATTAATGCAATCGAACACCTCTATGGTCAGCTAGCTATTGTCCAAAGCGATATTGCTTACAAATCCCTAATCGAGAAATCACTTACTGTTCCAAATGCACCCCATTTGAGATCAGTCGCAGCCCTTTTCCCGGAGAACATGCACATTGTGGTAAGAAAGAAAGATACTATTACTGCTCTTTCAGATTTGGTTGGGAAAAAGATCTCGCTGGGTGAATTGGGAAGTGGAACCATGCTTAATGCTGTAGAAATCCTGAAAACAGCAGGAATCTATCCTCATCTTAAAAAGGAAGACCTGTTATTTCTGAACCGCAAACAATTGCTGCCTGCACTTGAGCAGGGTACAATCGATGGCTTCTTTCAGATGAGTGCAGATCCTTCCGGCTTTCTCACCGATATTTTCCGTTCGGGAAAATATTATTTTTTAAGCCTGTCTGAAGATGTGACGGATGAACTGGTGAAAACCTATCCCTATTATTTATCAGGCATAATTCCCGAGGGATGTTATCCTCATCAGAAATTTTCTATCAATACCATTAGCACAGTAGCCCTTCTGGTTACTCATAAGGATGCTGATTCTGATCTTATCAAAAAGGTTGTTACCCTCCTGGGAGAACACATCCGGGAAATTTCTGATCAGCACTCTCTTTTAAGTGGTATAAATATTTCGCAGCTTTGGACTAGAAGTTCTATCCCTTTTCATGAGATTGTTCCCAATGTCGTTTCCCGGAAGGGATGGCCCATAAGTCAGCCAGATGTATCTGTTGATGTGGAAACAGTAGTTAATCTTTTACAATCCAATGATTCCTCAGGCATCGGCTTAAGCAAACAGGAAGTAAAGGATCTCGTATATCCTGAAGAGACGATCGTCACAGAAGAGGCAATTAACAGAGAAGCAACCTATTTAGAAGAAGGAAAGGAGCGGCGGTTCATGTCACTTCAGGAGGCAACCCTGTTGGCACTTCGGAAGAATTTATCTATTGCTGTCGAGGCAAATACACCTTTACTGAAACAACTGGACATTGCTATTGAAAAGGCGCAGTTTTATCCTCATCTTTTAATAGATGCAGAAAGAACGGTTGAAAGCAAAAGAAAGGTGGCGCGCAGTGACAGGACCAGCGTGGAGATGGCAATAGAGGAGAAACTGCCAGGCGGTGCAACCATTAAGGTGGGATCTGATTGGATTACCTGGGATGATAACAAGACAAGCAGAACTTATCAGTTTTCTTCTTTTTTTGAAATGACCCAGCCACTCCTGGAGGGAATGGGAATAGAGATAAACATGGCTGATTACTATATTTCCCGGGAAAGCGCAGAAATTTCTTTGGAGTCTTTTCGTAACCAGCTTATGGAGACACTAACGGAAGTTCGTACGCAATACTATGAGTTGCTTCGCGCTTTTCAGCTTCTTGGAATCCGACAGCAGACCTTAGAGTTGGCAAGGCAGCAATTAAACCGCACAGCAGCGTTAGTACAGATTGGGAAAGTCCCGGAATCTGAGTTGACGATAGCCGTAGCACAGGTATCAAGAAGAGAGAACGATATTATTGTGGCAAAAAAGAATTTCAGGGACCAGGAAGATATTCTTCTGGAGCTTCTCCATGCACGCTATGGTTATTATATTGATCCTGTCCTTAAGCTTCCTATAGGTGAAAGGGAGTTTAGACCTGTTGAGCCCTTTACCGAAGATGTGATAAGAATTGCTCTGACCAAAAGGTCTGATGTGCGTAATGCACTGGCTAATCTTGAGATAGCCTCTATTGAAGAGCGTGTTGCTAAAAATGCAGTGCTTCCCGGACTGGATCTTAAAGCGAGAGTGTTCAATGATTCTAATGTCTGGGAAAGATCGTACCAGACTTTTAAGGCTTTCGAAGATTATAATGATATTACCTTCTCTTTAGGTCTTAGTTTAGACATACCCGTTCCTAATACAGAAGATCGCAGTGCTTTTGTCCAGGCTCAGATTAATCGTCACAAGAGGTTGAAGGAGCTCGAACAGTTGAAAGAGAAGGTTCAAAAAGAGGTTAGGGAATCTGTTCGTCGGGTAAGGTCTGATCAAGAGAGGGTAGTAGTCGCAAAAAGGTCACTCACGGATACGGAGGAACAGCTCGCGCAGCAAATTTTTAAGTTCAAAAATGGAGAGAGTGATAATTTTAATGTATTTAACTCACTGAGTGATTTCACGGAAGCCCAACTTTCTGAGTTAAATGCCCTTGTAGACTACTACCAGGCGGTGATTAATCAGGTTCAGGTTCTTGGAGTAACGGATGAAAAGCTTAATATCCGCGTTTACAACACGTTGAAAACCAATCCCTGGTTTGAAAATGCCTTTAGCAGGGGTGAGCAAAAAGAACTGGAAATGAGAGAGTAAAATCTGGTAAAATGTCTGGGTACAGAAAGGAGGTATTTTGAAATGGGAAGAGCAATAAA
Organism: uncultured Thermodesulfobacteriota bacterium; assembly: GCA_964580455.1. Taxonomy (GTDB): domain Bacteria; phylum Desulfobacterota; class WTBG01; order WTBG01; family WTBG01; genus CAZOKO01. The sequence continues at coordinate 5,495 of CAZOKO010000094.1, forward strand.
AATGCTAATTATAGTTGTGGTGCTGGGGTTTATTGGTTATGTAACCTATGATCAAATAGGAAAGTGGAATAAAAAAAGGCTTGATACTGCTCTTAATCAAGAGCAGGAAGAATGGCAGAAAAAGACAGAAAATTTAGAAGGAAAAATAGCTGAACTCCAGGAAGAACTGGCACAGCAAAGAGATGAGCTTATCCCCAAGGAGAAGTTGGTTGAAGTTTTTGGTGAAGAGACAGAGGTGATTTCTCCAGAAAAGAAAGAGATAAGCTGTGAGGAATTAGATCGTCAGATTATGGCGTTCTTTACCTACCTTGATAAAAAAGAATATATAAAATCCTATAAGTTAGATGAAGGAACCTATAAACTCTTCATGCAAATGGTGAATCAACTGTCAAAAAAACCACCAATCGTCACAGGTGAAATGAAAGACCTTCCCAATTTGATACGCAATATGGCTCATTTCTATAGAGTTGTGGGAAAGAAGGGAATTGAACTTAATAAGATGATAATGAGGAATGAACCAGAAGTCATAGAACCTGTGATGGCAGCATTATTTAGCTGGTTTACCGCAGGTAATTGTTGTAATGAAAAGACAAAGGGATGTCCTTCCTTTGAGATTTTGTATGAGTATGCCGGATTTTTCCTGAATACACTGGCTGGTAAGAGCTATCTATTGCGGAGAGATTCAAAAGTGAGAATATTGACCAGCTACTATTGTGTCCTGATTGTTGACAGGGCAAATGATGAGACCCTTAACAGGCACGGTATTGATATTAGACCCCATATAGATTTCCTGTTTTACGAGATCATTAATCAAAGAGTACTTGTCAATAAGAAACAATATTTAGGAAAATTAGTAAGTTTGAAGGAAAAGTATAAAAGGTAGACTGAACTTCGCTTGGCTTAGCTGATTGATTGATAAGAACTCCCTTTTTGATAGGACAAGTATTGGAAAATTAAACTTGTGTGTCAAGACAAAAACCACAACAAGATGTAGGACTATATCTTGTGCGTCATTTGAGAGAAAATTTCAGTTCCTATTTATTTAATGGTGGATTTATCTGCACAAAATTATTCTGAAGACCAGGATGGGTTGTTAGATGTGGCTGTCAAGTTGTATTTTTCAGATGCACGAAAGAAGATACAGCATCAGAAAAATCAATGCAAATTGTGGTAATCCCCAAGAAATCATGAGGACCATAGCGTAGAGGAGATAGTCACAGGTAGTCATTTCTGATATGACTGGTCCACCTTGTCCAAAATCTTCCCAGGCAACTTCCTCTCCATTAGCATATTCCAAGGACTCCCAGTCAATCGAGGCAAGGATGGCAATGAAGATTTCTTGAACCTTCTCTGTTGTCAGTTCTTGGGGTTCATCATTGTTTTTTAAAATATTCCCACAAGGGTATGAAGCGTAGGATAACTGACAGGTTAAAAAAACGACAGCTACAGTAATAGCAATTTTTCTCATAGCATCCCTCCTTCTAGTTAAAGCTACAATAGGAAATTTAGCAATCGCCGTACCTTTCATTTTCAACGGACAGCAGGTATGTAATCTAAACAAAGCAGAGATATAAGAAATAAAAACAAAATAAATTTATTGGAGACGGAACTAAACTGTTGCAAATGACATAGTACAAACAATTGATGAGATCAACTGATGGTTTAATATTAGAACTTGTTATGACACCGGTATCCTCAAAAGTAATAATTTCACCTGTTGGCATGTAGATGGTAAAAGCATTCAAAAGATCATATATTTCGTAAGGAATTTCTAGAACTGCAAGCAATGGATCATTTTCATTATTATTGATACAAATTATTGTGAGCTGTGCAGTCTCATTCTCTCCCGCAGGGATGAGAAGAACTTCTGCCTGAGGAAGTAGCACTCCCCTCAGAGCAGACATCTCTACCTCACCACCCAGATCTTCAATGGTAAGTAATATCGCTTCTCCCAGATCACTATCAAGGGCAGCTTCAGCTTTATCGAGCGCAACTGCTCGCTCTAGGGTATATCCCTCAATGCAGTTGAGACATGAGGAAGTGGCGAGAGATGGTAAGCCACATAAAGTGATAAGAAGTAAAAGAAGTGTAAGTCGTGCTGAAATCATCAGTTAATATACTCCTTGGATGTTTGTTTTACCGTTTTACGGTCACTGTGCGTTGTCGAAGTTATAAGTGAATCTCTGCTTTTACACAACCATTATTTTCTATTTTTTTGGTAATGTCAAGTTCTAATGCTGTGCACTTTCACTCTCTGTTGCAAAAATGTCATTCGGTTCGGGATAAAGAATGGTAAAGTTAAAGTGGAGATATAATTTTCCTCTCAAAATAACCTCTCTGAGAACACTTTTAATGCATAAATTTGAACAAATTTAAGGATCCAAGTCAGTTCGGTAACTTGAACCAGTTTTGAAGTCCAACTTGCAAACACCCAGCATTTTTACAAGTTCCATTTATTCTAAAGTTCGCATCGTGTACAACCGATAGGGCTCTTGTGCGTGTCACAAGTGCAATCATATGACCGACTGACAATCATACGTAAGGAGGTACAGCAATGACCGCTCCGGCAAAGAATAGATACCGTATTCTGATAGTGTCAATTCTTCTCTGTCTCATTTTTTCACTATGCCTTGATACCAAAAGTTACGGCCTCATGTTCATCGCATCGAATATCAAGGAGATTGCTATTTACGGAGGCTCATCAAATTACGGCAAGAGCCTGTATCCAGGCAGCCTTGTTTTTAATGTGACCAGTTCAACAACTATCAGCAACATTGTTTCATCCATCGAATTTTCTACCGAACGTGATTGCTCAGCGATGGGAGCTATATGCAATGCCCGTGTCTATATTAAGTATAATGATAACACCATCGAGATCTATGATCTCTTTGGTTCTAATAGCCACATCAGCAAACTAGGAATTCAGGGCAGTTGCTATCACATCTCTGCGTCAGGTCAATCCTTATTTGAATCAAATACTCAATAAAGGAGCGGGACAATGAAAAGGTACAGTTTCATCAGTTTTATGTATGTTCTTTTAGGAGTGGTTACCATAATAATCTGCTCTACAGATGTGGAGGCTAAAAAGGAATGTGATATCGCTGCAATAGAACCATGGATTAAGGGGGATAATGCTTTTGCGGCACTAGCCCAAATAGAGTTCTTTACAAAAATGAACATAGGAGTGGTTATTGCAAGTAACCTCACAGAGCTTGAACAGGAAGTGCAAAAGAAGTATGCCACCGATGGATGTGACTGCATCCGAAATCTCTATATTCTTGGCCATGGCAACAAAGGTAACATAACAGTGGGTGATGGAATGTATGGAAACAATCAAAACAAGCATATTAACGGCAACGAGGCCAAGTGGTCAACCCCTCTAAAAAACCTCGGTATTTTATTATGTGACACCTCATCCACCGTATGGCTCATTGGATGTAACGTAGGAGCGTGCAATAAAGGCAGTAGCAAGCTTTATAAAATAGCTCAAACAGTTAATGCCATCGTCAAGGCACCGGTAGACAAGCCTTATGGAGGAGAGGTATTTGACTATATTAATAATGGTCGCTTCCAAACAGCAACTCCCTCCTCCGTGCCAAGCCACATGACGGCAAAGACTGATGATAAATCAAAAAAGAAAACGAAGAAAGCAGCGACAAAATACTACTGCCCCTGTAATAATCTTCCCTTTGACAGTGTCTCGGTTTGCACCAATAACTGCCCGACCTCTCTCAGTTGTTATATTGGCATTTGTAATGCCTATTACACCAACACCACCTGGGATAAGTATGTCAGCAATCCAGTGATGACTGCCGGAACCACGGGAACCTGGGATTCACATGGTGTATCACAGCCTCTTGTGCTCAAAGCCAGTCCCTATGCTATGTGGTACGCGGGGTGGAATGTATCTGACGTTGAAAGTATCGGCTATGCTACTTCTAATGACGGTATTAACTGGACCAAGTATGCGAGCAATCCTATATTGATTCCGGGTACTTCAGGTAAATGGGATGATTATGGTGTGTACGGCCCTTCCGTCATTAAAGACGGGAGTACGTATAAGATGTGGTATGCCGGCTTCTCTTATGCAAATAGTTTAGCTCAAATCGGCTACGCCACCTCAACAGATGGCATCACCTGGACCAAATACAGTGGAAACCCTGTCCTCACCAAAGGCTCAAGTGTTGACTTTGATGCGAACGGTGCAACACATCCATCGATTATCAAAGATGGGAGTACTTATAAGATGTGGTATGGTGGAAAAAGTAAATCGGGCTGGTGGCAAATTGGTTATGCGACCTCTCCTGACGGTATCACCTGGACCAAGTATTCAGGTAATCCGGTTGTAACCTACGGCAGCTCCGGGAGCTGGAACTACTGGGGGGTGGATTCACCTTCAGTGGTAAAAGACGGTTCCACCTATCATATGCTTTTCATTGGACTAAAAAGCAAGAATGAGGGTGCTATCGGATATGCCACCTCGACAGACGGTATCAATTGGACTGAGGATCCCAGCAACCCTCAGTTCAGTAAAAGCTGGGAAGATTTTGAGAGTATAAATGTAGGCCACCCCTCCCTCTTAAAAGATAGTAATGAGTCAGTATTTGAAGCCTACTATCGGGGAAAGAATAGCTCACCAACCTGGGCTATCGGGTACGGTGCGGCAAGCTCACTGGATATAAACACCTCAACCACTACTACTACTGCAGTAAGTTCA
>CAZOKO010000095.1:0-9886 GCA_964580455.1 uncultured Thermodesulfobacteriota bacterium
GCCCCGATCAGCTCGGATAGCACCGGAGGCTATTCTTATGCCAGAACTTAAAATTTAACTTTTAAATATTTGACAATTTCGCTCTATGTGTATATAATTATTATCGTAGAAGGAAAGATATTTATCAAATCCACAACTTAGAATAAATCTTTTTAAAGGAGATAGACGTTGCCGGTTAATTCATTAGTGCCCGTTCATACTCCTGGTGTTGAGTGTAGACCTTTGCCCCAACTATATCCGGCAGGGATTGTTAAGCAAGTATTTGATAATGAACGATTACACCTGGTAACAAAAAGAGATGGAATTAACGAACATAAGCCTGATCTTTTCTCCTTTAGAAATCGAGGAGGTTTCCGGCAAAGAGCAGCATATATAAGAGAATTTTCATTTACCTTTGGTCGCCGTTGGGGAGAAAGTGGATATAGGTTCTCATCTATAAAGAGTAACCTTAAAATGAGTGGAACCTATGATGTGAATGGTGACCTAACTACTATCTCTAAAGAGAAAGGCATATACATCGATCAGTTTTCATAGAAAGAAAAGAATTTCCCTTTCCCGTAATGTTTTTACAAACACACCTGCCTTTTAGCCAGTTTTTTATCATCCAAGTCATTTCAGAAAGCCAATGCTGATAGGAATTCCCAGAGAAATTAAGTTTTAACGCCCCATACTCTCTCACCTTCAACTTTGATAATTCCCACCTCCATTTCCTTATTTTTTAGAGTCTCAGGTCCTTCCAGAAGAACGGGGATGTAGTTGCGTGAGCGGCCTTTTAGTAATCCTGATTGTCGATCTCTCTTTTCTTCTATGAGGACATTTAGCTTTTTTCCCAGGTAGCTGGAATAAAACTGTTCTCTTTTAGTTTTACCCAGCTTCCTTAGTAGTTCACTTCTGTTGCTGATGGTTTTGCCTGGGACCTGATCAGGGAAGGAAGCAGCTAAAGTTTTTCCCCTTTTGGAATAAGGGAAGACGTGAAAATAGCTTATGGGTAACTCTTCGAGAAGATTGTAGGTGTTGAGGAAGTGACGGTCTGTTTCTCCAGGGAATCCGGCTATTACATCAACTCCCAGACAGAGGTGAGGGATTTTGGAAGTAAGATTATTTACAAGTTTTCTGAAGTCGATTGATTGATATGGTCTGTTCATTCGTTTGAGAATATCATCATCTCCACTTTGCAGGGGCAGATGAAGGTGAGGACATATAATCTTTGAAGTGGAGAGGGAATCCACCATCTTATCAGTTATATCCATGGGTTCGAGAGAACTTATTCTTATACGGGGTACTGGTTTTTTCCGCTCAATCATTTGGAGTAACTTAAGGAGAGTGAAAGGAGGGTTGAGGTCAATCCCGTATGCTCCCAGATGGATACCACTTAATACGACCTCTTTAAAACCTGCATTGGCCAGTGTGAGAAGACGTTTCAGTGTTTCCTCAGGGTCAAGACTGCGGTACTTCCCCCGGACATAGGGAACGATGCAATAGCTGCAGAAGGCTTCACAACCATCCTGGATTTTTAAAAAGGCTCTGGTGTGATGGGGAAAGGAGTGAAGGGGCGGGTCGTCAAAACAGTTTTGCAGATTAATATCAGATACGATTATATTAGGGGATTCTCCACCTTCATTGTTAGTAATGAAGTCAGCTATTTTTTGTTTCTGTACATTTCCCAGAATAAGGGAGATTCCAGGAATCTGTGCTATTGTCTGGGGTGCCACCTGGGCATAGCAGCCGGTAACAATAATCTTAGCGTGAAGATTCTTTCGCTGAGCTCTTCTGATCAGCTGGCGAGACTGATAATCAGTTTTTTTAGTAACTGTACAGGTGTTGATAATGTAGAAGTCTGCTTGAGTGCGGAAGTCCACAATCTGGTAGCCTTTTGTCTGTAAGGCTTCTTCCATGGTTGCAGAATCATACTGATTTACTTTACAGCCAAGAGTAGTGATGGCTATTTTTTTCATCTTCATAGTAAATAATAAGCCACAGAATTACACAGCGCAGCAGAGCCGCAACTAAAAAAATTATAACCACGAAGAACACGAAGGCCACGAAGAATGAAACTAAACTTTGCTAAAAAACCACGATGTTGCAGGTTTGTAGTACAGAAGTTCACAGATTGTTATAATACATTGTTTAAGAGAAATGGTGCAAGCTAAATGTGTAGTTGATTAACGCTTGATGGATTAAATGAAATTTTTTGTAATCAAAAAGTCTTGATTGAAATCTGGGATTGTGCTATTAGGCATAGAGTTCAAGAAGTCTAATTATCATTTTATGAGGTGAAAGATATGGCAAATGTTGTTCCTTTTAGAGGTGTTCTCTATAATCTGGAGAAGATAGATGATTTTAGTAAGGTTACTGCTCCTCCCTATGATATTATTTCTCCTGAACAGCAGGAAAGGTATTATCAGGATAGCCCTTACAATGTTATCCGTTTAATACTTGGCAAGCAGTTCCCCGACGATTCTCACTCGAATAACAGATACACTCGTTCTGCAAGTTTTTTCAATAAATGGCAGGAAGAATCTTTTTTAAGAAGAGATACAGACCCCTCCTTATATTTTTATCATCAGGAGTTTTCTGGCCCAGAAGGACAAAGGTTTGGCCGGGACGGTTTCATCGGACTGGTCAGATTAGAAGATAAAGATAAGGGTGTAGTTATTCCTCATGAGAAGACATTAGATAAACCTAAGGCGGATCGTTTGCGGCTAATGGAGGTCTGCCAGACCAATTTCAGCTCTATCTTTTCACTTTATTCTGATCCTGATGATGCTGTCAATCAAATGTTTAAGAGAGTGATTGATAGTTCTCCCCTCTTAGAGGTTACTGATGAAGATAGAACCCTCCACCAGTTATGGCGCGTTTCTCAAGGAGACGTTCTCAAAGAAGTATCATTATGGTTAAAGGACAGCCCTCTCTATATAGCTGATGGCCACCATCGATATGAAACTGCGCTTAATTACCGAAATCTTGCGCTTAAGAAACATCATCAATCAACAGGGAAGGAATCATTTAACTATGTGATGATGTATCTTACCTCTATGGAGGGAAAAGGTCTGGTTATTCTGCCTTATCATCGTGTGATTCAAAACCTTGAAGGGTTTGATTTCAGTTCCTATGAAAAGAAGCTTGAAGATTATTTTGAAATTAAAACATTTAACTTTAACCAGGAAAACCAGACACAGGTATGGAAAGAATTTAATGAGCAACTGCAGGAAAATGGAAAAAAACGGCCTTCCTTTGGGATGTATGGTTCTGGGCAGGATTGTTATCATCTGCTTATTTTGAAGAAGGAGGTATTTTTATCATTGTCTGGTGATGAAGAAGGGTCAGAATCTCTTAACAAGCTGGATGTTAATGTTATTGAATCTATCATTTTTAAAAAGGTATTGGGGATTACCAGCAAGGATCTCCAACAGCAACAGAATATTGCCTATGCTCATGATAGCCTGGAAGGATTGGAGTTGGTTCAAAAGAAGGATTTTCAACTGGCCTTTTTCCTCAATCCTACTAAGTCCTCTGAGATAAGTGATATTGCCAGCAGGGGAGAGACCATGCCTCAAAAATCCACCTTTTTCTATCCCAAACTTTTAAGTGGGCTAGTTATCAATAAGATTATACCTGAAGAGTTGATTGAATGAGTTTAGATGTTCATATCAGGAATGATGAAAAGCTTGATGAACTCTTTGATGGACACTTGAAAATCATCCAGAAGAAAGAGGGATATCGTTTTTCCATTGATGCAATCCTGATCGCCTATTTTGCCTCTCGCCTGTCAGCAGACTCCATTATTGATCTCGGTACCGGCAGTGGAATTATCCCGATTGTTTTGGCAAGGAAAACGTCTGCTTTTACTATTGTAGGAGTAGAGGTTCAGAAAGCCATGGCTGACATGGCCGAGCGCACTGTTGTGCTCAATGGGTTTTCTGAGAGAGTTTCCATCCTGCATGAGGATTTGCGAGCTTTGCGTAGCCATTTCACTGCTTCATCCTTTGATCTGGTGGTTAGCAATCCCCCTTATTTTCCGGTGAAGGATGGAAGAATCAATCCTGATGAAGAGAAAGCTATAGCTCGTCATGAGATTATGGCTAATGTGGAAGATGTAATCAAGGTCTCACATTATTTAGTAACGCCCTCAGGTCTGGTGGTAATTATCTTTCCTGCAAGGAGAATAGTAGATCTGTTGTTTAAGCTCAGGGAATCAGGTCTTGAGCCCAAGCTTATTCAGGTTATTTACTCCCAAAAGCAGGGTGAAGGAAAAATGGTTATTGTCGGGAGTTCAAAAGGAGGAAATCCTGAAGTAGAGATTAAAGAGCCTTTTTTTGTTTATAAGGCTGAAGGTGACTATTCTGAGGAGATGCAGAAAATTTATAATGAAATCTAGAAAGGAAGTTATCTGCGTTCACCCCGTTAGAAATAAAGGAAGGAAATTATGTTTTATGTAATCCAAAGCAAGAAAAATGATAAAAAGTATACTGTTTCGCTAATGATTATGCGGAAACGTTTTTAAGAACACAATTTTAGCAATCTCATAAGCGTTTCCTATTTCTAACGGGGTTCACCAGCGAAAATCTGTGTCCTGATTTAAATCTTTTTGGGTTCCTTGAGAGATTTCACCGATTCGGAAACGAATATCTTTGATAACTGTTTCTCCGATTCGCTCGTTTAGCTTCTTGATTATATCATGCCTCATGAATTCAAGCTGCTGCATCCAGGTTGAGCTTGTTACATTAACCCGGAGTATCATGTTCCCGATCTGATTAGGTTGTGCCTGTCTCGCTATAGGTTCTCCGACTACATCGCCCCATACTTCCCAAATCTGATATTGTTTCACCCTGATATCGAGGTCGAGACTGCTGAAGAGTCTCTCCAAAATGGAGTCTACTTTTTCAGGAACCAATTTTTTCTTTTTCTCAGACATAATATATTCTCCTTGTGTCTTATCTATTATCAGAATCAATGGATTTTTTAAAGAGAAAATCGTAAACTGAAGCGAATAAAGATGTTGATGAAATTCCTATAAGCTGATATTAAATGGGTGTCAGGGGCAGAGTGGAAGTGATATTGTCCGCAGTCCACCGTTAAATATAAGGATCTTAGGATAAGACAAAAGAACAACTGACGACTGACAACAGACAACTGGGATATGATGATGGCACTCAATAAATTTCAGGCCAGGGATCACTGGGCTTCAAAATTGGGATTTGTTTTAGCTGCTTCTGGTTCTGCTATCGGGTTGGGAAATATCTGGAGATTTCCTTACAAGGCGGGGCAGTATGGAGGAGGAGCATTTGTTCTCGCTTACATTATTTCTGTGATTATTATAGGCATCCCTATTATGATTGCCGAGTTTATTATTGGGCGGAGTGCCCAGAAGAATCCTGTAGGTGCATTTAAGAAATTGCGAAAGAGCAGATTGTGGCCCCTGGTGGGATGGCTGGGTGTATTGTCAGGTTTTACTATCCTTTCCTACTATAGTGTAGTGGGGGGGTGGATTTTAAAATATTTCTGGGAATCAACCTTCCACTTTTTTAAGCAGGGAGATGCCGGTGTTATCTTTAATGGTTTTCTCTCCAACCCGCTGGAACAGGTGCTATGGCATGGCCTCTTTATGATGCTAACCATGTTAATTGTGCGGGGGGGTATCACTTCAGGTATTGAGAAATGGAGTAAAGCGCTCATGCCGTCACTCCTCATTATCCTTTTTATTCTTATGATTAACTCTTTAAAATATCCCGGGGCTGGCGAGGGTGCTAGATTCATGCTAGAGCCTGATTTTTCTAAACTTACTCGTGCTGGTATACTGGAAGCCATGGGGCATGCCTTTTTTTCACTCAGCCTGGGAATGGGTGCTATGCTTACATATGGGAGCTACCTTGATAGAGAGATGAATATCTCCAGCGCAGCTCTGGAAATAGTTATCTTGAATACTATTTATGCCCTGATGGCGGGGTTGATGATATTCCCCATTGTTTTTACTTACAATGTTGATCCTCAGGTGGGTCCGGGACTTTTTTTTATAACACTTCCTGAAGTCTTTGCACGAATGCCGGCAGGACAGATTGTGGCTGTCTCCTTTTTCGTCCTTGTTTCTTTTGCAGCTATTACCTCTGCTATCTCCCTTTTAGAAGTGGTGGTATCATTTTTTATTGATGAACTCAGCTGGTCACGCAAAAAGGCAGATTTTACTATGGGCATAATCATATTTCTTATGGGTATCCCATCAGCACTCTCCTGGAGCACATTAAAAGGGTTTACCATTTTTGGCAACAGGGATGTCTTTGATTCACTTGATTTTCTGGCAACGAACTATATGTTACCTATCGGAGGGTTCTTTATTGCTATCTTTGCCGGATGGATATTGACTCATGGTGAGAAAGAGGCTGAGATTAAGAGAATTGAGAATACCTTCCACTTCTATGATATCTGGCACTTCCTGGTGAAATATATTTCTCCACTTGCCGTTTTTATCATTCTTCTGCAAAAAATGGGGATAATTAAGTTTTAACCCAAATAATGCATTTGAGACCACATTGCAGCAGAGCCGCAACCAAAACAAATATAACCACGAAGGGCACGAAGAAACACGAAGAATGAAAACAAACTGTGCTAAAAAAACACGATGTTGCAGGTTAGTAGTACAGAGGTTTACAATGAAAGAAGCTGTAACGCATTATTTTAACAAGTACTTTCTCTGTGCCCTCTGTGGTTAACTACAAAATCTTGGTTTAAGAGAGCTATGCTTCATATCAGAAATTTCAGTATCATTGCCCATATTGACCACGGTAAATCAACCCTGGCGGATCGGCTTATTCAATACTCTGGGCTTGTTGATCAGCGGCAGTTCCGTGATCAGATTCTGGACACCATGGATATTGAGCGGGAAAGGGGCATTACCATCAAGAGCCAGAGCGTGAGTCTGCCCTATACAAGCAGACAAGGTGAAAAATTTGAACTCAATCTGATTGATACCCCTGGACATGTAGACTTTTCTTATGAGGTCTCACGTGCTCTAGCCTCATGTGAGGGAGTCCTACTGCTTGTAGATGCAGCCCAGGGAGTAGAGGCACAGACAGTTGCCACCCTCTACGAAGCGCTTGAACACGATCTTGAGATCATTCCGGTTATCAACAAGATTGACCTCCCGTCAGCCGACATAGAACGGGTAAAGGAGGAAATAGAAGCCGAACTCGGGCTTGATGCTTCAGGGGCGCTTCTTTGTTCTGCAAAAGAAGGAACAGGCATAGAAGATATTCTTGAAGCCATAACCGAACGAATACCACCCCCAAAAGGGAGCACTGATGAGCCACTTGCTGCTCTCATATATGACGCGCACTATGATTCCTTTCGCGGAACCATTGTGAGCTGCAGGGTTTTTAACGGCAGCGTAAAACCAGGAGATGCTATACGGCTCATGTCTACCGGTTCAACATACAACGTTGAGGAGGTTGGTTGTTTCCGCCTCTATCAGATGCCGAAAAAGGAACTGGTTGCCGGAGAAGTAGGCTATATTATAGCCGGCATCAAGGCCGTAAGTGATACACGGATTGGCGACACCATAACCCTTGATAAAAATCCGGCTCATGCACTTCTCCCCGGATTCAAGGAGGTAAAGCCTATGGTCTTTTCCTCTCTCTACCCGGTTGCATCTAACGATTATCAGATGCTCACCCAAGCGCTGGAAAAGTATAAATTAAATGACGCAGCGCTTGTCTATCAGAAGGATTCTTCCGCAGCGCTCGGGCACGGTTTTCGCTGTGGCTTTCTCGGTCTGCTTCATCTCGAAATTGTTCAGGAACGGCTTGAGCGGGAATATGTTCAGTCAATCATCATGACCATTCCCAGCGTCCAGTACCACTTTCTGCTGCGGAATGGAGAATACCTTACAGTTGATAACCCGCAGTATTACCCTGATCCGACAGTGATCGAAAAATCAGAAGAGCCTTATGTACAGGCAAGCATTCTCATTCCTGAACGCTCGATGGGTGCGGTAATGAACCTTTGTCTTGAGCGGCGGGGAGTGAACATTAAATTTATTTATCCTACCCCTAAACGGATTGAACTGACTGCCGAAATGCCGCTTGCAGAGATAATCTATGATTTCTATGACAAACTAAAGACTGTCACCCAGGGCTATGGCTCATTTGATTACGATGTTATTGGCTACCGGGAGAGTGACCTTGTAAAGCTTGATATTATGGTGAACGGTGAAAAGGTTGATGCCCTTTCAATGATGATACACCGCGAGCGAGCGCGCGCGCGCGCGCTGCAGATATGTGAGCGTCTGAAAGAAGATATCCCGCGACAGATGTTCAAGATTGCCATCCAGGGTGCTATTGGCGGACAAATCATTGCCCGTTCGACTATATCGCCATTCCGGAAAGATGTGACGGCAAAGTGCTATGGTGGTGATATCACGCGAAAACGAAAGCTTCTGGAAAAGCAGAAGATGGGAAAGAAGCGCATGAAAATGATAGGATCGGTTGAAATTCCCCAGACTGCATTTGTAGCAATCCTTAAATCAAAAAATGAGTAAAGAAAATCTTCCCGGACTCTATGTCCATATCCCGTTTTGCAGGAGCAAGTGTCCGTACTGCGACTTCTATTCTGAAACCGAATCGTTCATGATTTCGGCATGGCAGGGTGCTCTCGAACAAGAGATGCTTCTCTACAGAAACCGGTTTCCCACGTTTGACACCCTATATATCGGAGGCGGTACTCCAACGGTTCTTGAAGGCTCTGTGCTGCTTTATCTGTTCGACCAAATTTACCAGTATTTTCATTTCACAGCTGATGTGGAGATAACTGTTGAGGCAAACCCGAATGATGTAACCGGGGTGAAACTGAATATTCTTAAGGCGTGCGGCGTAAACCGCATCAGCCTTGGAGTGCAGTCCTTTGATGAACAAGATCTGTTGTTTCTGAAAAGGCGGCATACCGTCTGCGAAGCTGAGAAGGCACTGGATCTGATACGGGCATACGGCTTTAGCAATGTCAGTATTGACCTCATGTACGGCATTCCCGGACAGACAATAGAGGGATGGTTAAAAACCCTTGAACGGGCTGTTAACTTCCACCCCGGGCATGTTTCCTGTTATCAGTTGACCGTGGTTGAGGAGACTAAGCTGTGGGAGATGCAGAAGAGCGCCATGATCAAAATGCCTGATGAGTCAGAAGGAAAGGCTTTTTTCTTAACTACTGCAAAATGTCTTGAAGACCACGGGTACCTGCATTATGAAATATCAAGCTTTGCATCCGGAGAAAAAAATCGTTCCCGGCATAATCAAAAGTACTGGCAGCATATACCTTACCTGGGGCTTGGCCCTTCAGCACATTCATTTCAGCATGGTAAGAGGTGGTGGAACCACAGATCAGTTGAAAAATATTGTCATGCATTTACAGAAGGGAAGACACCTGTCAGTGGTGCAGAAACATTGACCCGTGAGCAGCTTGATCTGGAATCACTGTATCTTGGGCTGAGAACAAACTCTGGTGTTGAACTTACCCATCTCACTGCTAACAGATATTTTGACGCATTACTTCCAGAATTGCTGAAAGCGGAATATGTGAAAATTATCGGTCAAAAAATGGTGCCTACCAAAAAAGGCTTCCTTATTGCAGACCGGCTACCACTTGCTTTAATGTAGTGGTAAGGAGGCAATATAAACCCAAATAATGCATTAAAACCACAGAGAACGCAGAGGTTAATATAGCAAAAAGAAAAACATGTTTAAATTCGTTATCTTTTCTCTATCTTTTTAAATTTGGGAGAGGATCTTTTGCTAAAAGTTTTTCACCAAAATGTGCACAGAGATTTACTAGGGAAAAAGGTGTAACTTATTATTTTAACAAGTGCTTTCTCTGTACTACAAACCTGCAACATCGTGTTTTT
>CAZOKO010000096.1:0-9785 GCA_964580455.1 uncultured Thermodesulfobacteriota bacterium
ATCCGTTCTTTTTTGCAATATCTTTTATGTCATCACGTAACTTTTGAACAAAGCCAAAAATTAAAATAGTTATAAATTTTCCGCGTATTCTTTGTAATTCCCTGGCTCAACTTTTTATTAAAGATATTTCAGCCAATACCGATACTATACACAAATCAAAACTCATTAAATCTAATCAAGGATGATAATATGGCTACTCATCGACAAGAACCTGATTCTTCACCAGATATAGTTCCCTTTTTCTTAAATAGAGAAGACTACGTTGGCTTTTTTCTGAAAACCAGTCCCAAAGGAAACAATTTTACGACCTTCATTCTTAAAAGGAAAGACTTCAATTCACAGGCTGAATTTATGCAAAACTTAGCCATCATCTACGACTCCCTTGGTAAATAAATTGAACCACGAAGCACACGAAGAAACACGAAGAAAACTATCAAGCATTTAGTATCCAGCATTCAGTTTCTGGAAGATCAATTCCTAAATCACCCAATTCCTGAATTGCCATCCCCTGAACCCTAACTCCCTATTTAATAATCGCTCATTTCACTTGCATTGTATTAATAATTGGAATAGAATTTTATATTTTATTCCAATAAAATCTGTGCGCAGATTATCAAGATTTCAAACTACGTAGTACACATTCATCCACGATGATCTGTGGCCTAATTAACGTAATGTAAAATATATGAAAAAGATTATTGTCAGAGGGGCTAAAGAGCACAACTTAAAAAATATCAACCTCGAAATCCCTCGGGATAAACTAGTAGTTATTACCGGTCTCAGCGGCTCTGGGAAATCTTCCCTAGCTTTTGACACCATCTATGCAGAGGGACAGAGAAGATATGTTGAATCTCTCTCAGCCTATGCCCGTCAATTCCTGGAGCAGATGGACAAACCTGATGTAGAATCAATCGAGGGTCTCTCCCCTGCTATCTCCATAGAACAGCGCAGCCTCAGTAAAAACCCTCGTTCTACAGTAGGCACCGCAACAGAAATCTATGATTATCTGAGGGTTCTATTTGCTCGCATTGGTAAGCCTTTCTGCTACAAGTGTGGTAAAGAAATCAGCTCACAGACCATTCAGCAGATGGTAGATCAGCTTATGGAACTGTCTCAAGGGTCTAAGATCATCTTATTTTCACCATTAATACAGGGCAGAAAAGGAGAACATCGCAAGGAGCTGAATCAGCTTCGAAAGGACGGGTTTGTCAGGGTAAAGGTTGATGGTGTCATAAGAGATTTGAGTGATGAGACACAACTAAATAAAAACAAGAAACACAACATTGATGCAATGATAGACCGCCTCATTATCAAAGAGAAGGTAGAAAAACGGTTAGCTGACTCTTTAGAAACAGCACTTAATCTTTCAGACGGCATTGTCAAGATCGAACTCAATGGTACAAAAGAAATGTTATTCAGTGAAAAATGTGCCTGTGTTGATTGTGGCATCAGCTATCCAGAAATTACTCCACGTATGTTTTCTTTCAATAACCCCTATGGTGCCTGCCCTTCCTGTGGAGGGCTTGGATCAAAGATGTACTTTGATCCTGACCTTATCGTCCCCAATCATAACCTCTCAATTAGAGAAGGAGCTATTTTCCCCTGGGCTAAAAGAAAGTCTATCTATTACCACCAGATGCTCGATGCCCTATCACGCCACTATCAATTTGACATCTACACTCCTTTCAAAAACATTCCAGCTCACCTTCAACAGATACTCCTCTATGGTTCAGGCGAGGAAAAAATAGATTTTTACTATGATGATGGGTCTAGACGATTTTCTCACAAAAGGGAATTCATTGGGGTCATCCCCAACCTGGAACGACGTTATAAAGAAACAGATTCTACAACAATTCGCCAGGAAATAGAACTGTATATGAATACCAGTACATGTCCAGACTGCTCAGGTTCCAGGCTTCGCAAAGAAAGCCTTTCCATCAAAATTGACAATAAATCCATCCATGAGATTACTAAACTGTCTATTAAAGAATCTCAGTCTTTCTTTAACCATCTCAAACTCAGCAAACGCGATAAAAAAATTGCCCAGCTTATCCTTAAAGAAATTACTGAAAGATTATCCTTTCTCATGCATGTAGGAGTTGATTATCTCACACTGGATCGTGCTTCAACCACACTATCCGGTGGAGAAGGACAGCGCATCAGACTCGCTACCCAGATAGGATCCAGCCTGGTTGGCGTACTTTATATCCTGGATGAACCCAGCGTTGGACTCCACCAGAGAGACAATATCAGACTGCTTGAAACCTTAAAAAAACTTAGAGACCTTGGCAATACAGTACTTGTAGTGGAACATGATGAACAGACTATTTTATCATCAGATTATGTGATTGATATGGGTCCTGGAGCCGGGCTGGCAGGAGGTGAAGTTGTATTTAGTGGAACTCCTGATAAGATTTTAAAACACAATGCTTCTTTAACTGGCAAATACCTTTCTCATCGATTAGAGATTCCTGTACCTCACAAACGACGAAAGTCAGGCTCCCGTTTTCTCACCATAAAAGGGGCATCAGAAAATAATCTGAAAGAGATCCACATAGGAATTCCCCTGGGACTCCTTACCTGTGTTACAGGAGTTTCTGGTTCCGGGAAAAGTACTTTAGTTATTGACACCCTCTATCGTGCCTTAGCCCAAAGGATCTACCACGCAAAAGAGAGGGCAGGCAAAGTCAAAGAAATTGAAGGATTAGAGTATATCGATAAGGTTATAGATATCGATCAGGCTCCTATTGGAAGAACTCCCCGCTCCAACCCTGCAACCTATACAGGCACCTTTACTCACATTAGAGATCTTTTTGCACGTTTGCCCGAATCAAGGGCAAGAGGATATAAAGCCGGCAGATACAGCTTTAATGTCAAAGGGGGAAGATGTGAGGCATGCAGTGGCGACGGGATAATAAAAATTGAAATGCATTTCCTTCCTGATGTCCATGTAACCTGCGAGGTATGCAAAGGGAAAAGATACAATCGAGAAACCCTGGAAATCCAGTATAAGGGAAAGAATATTGCTGATGTGCTGGACATGACTGTTAATCAGGCTTTCTCCTTTATGGAGAATATACCGCTCATCAGAACAAAACTGCAAACACTGATCGATGTGGGACTGGGATATATCAGACTGGGGCAGTCTTCTACCACTCTCTCTGGTGGAGAAGCTCAAAGAATAAAACTATCAAGAGAATTAAGCAAGAGAAGTACCGGCAGAACCCTCTATATCCTTGATGAACCCACTACCGGTCTTCACTTCGCCGACATTCACAAGCTTCTGGAGGTACTTAACAGGCTTACTGATATGGGAAACACTGTAGTAGTTATCGAGCATAATCTGGAAGTAATCAAGACAGCAGACTACATCATAGACCTGGGGCCGGAAGGAGGAGATAAGGGAGGTGAAGTCGTTGCCTTGGGCACGCCAGAGGAAGTAGCAGATAACAAACACTCCTACACAGGCCGCTTTTTAAAGAATGTCCTTCATTAAGGATCATTTCAATTGCCTTGAGCCCATCCTATAATCACAGAACTATTAGGAACAATGAACTCACCAGGCAAATCAGATAATCAACCAGGGCTGAGGCAAAAAAAACTTTTCATAAAAGTTGAAGGCATAGCGATCTGTCATACCTGCTATAAAGTCACAGACATGTCTTTCCAAAGGTTCACTGGTATCAGACATTCCTGATTCCTTTATGAATTCCTCTTCATGCTCTATGAAATAATAGTAAAGTTCCTTCAATATTTTTGATGCTTTGATGAAATTGGAGTACACTGCCGTTCCAAAATAGACCTCCTTATAAAGGAAAGCACGCAGCTTCATGGTTGCCTCCATAAAGGTTTCACTCAGAGAAATTTCTCTGCCATCTGCTTTCGTTGCAACCTTAATTACATCTTTAACCATGGCATCTATTCTGCGGGCATGAGAATCCCCCAGGATTTTAACGCAGTCTTTGGGAAGATCACGATAAGAAATCACTCCTGCCCTCATTGCATCGTCAATGTCATGATTCATATAAGCAATAATATCTGCAATCCTCACAATCTGCCCCTCCAGAGTCTCTGGCATGGATTGAGGATCGCTTAAGACAATCTCTCCCTCCCCTTTTGAATGTTTGAGAATCCCATCACGCACTTCATGAGTCAAATTAAGCCCTTTGCCATCTTTTTCTAACACATCTACCACCCTTAAACTCTGCTCGGGATGGCGAAAACCACCAGGAAATATTTCATTAAGAACAGCCTCACCTGCATGACCAAAGGAGGTATGACCTAAATCATGGCCCAGTGCTATTGCCTCAGTCAGGTCTTCGTTTAATCTTAGCGATTTTGCTATAGTTCTGGCAATTTGAGATACCTCTAAAGTATGAGTTAATCGGGTACGATAATGATCACCCGTTGGCGCCAGAAAAACCTGCGTCTTGTGCTTTAACCTTCTAAAAGTCTTGGAATGAAGAATACTGTCACGATCATGCTGATAAGCCGGACGGATTTCACACATTTCCTCCTCTACCCTTCTCCCTTTGGTCTCAGAACTAAGCTTAGCATGAGGAGAAAGCCTTGTTTTTTCATCCTGTTCTAACATCTCACGGATATTCATTGTTTATCCTCAATTTTACTAATTTTATAATAGGACGCAGATTTTGCAGATAACTGAAGAAGCATCTTTTAAAACTATCATAAAACAGACAAACATCAAGAACAAAATATGGTAGTGCCAAAGGCAATTGAATGAATTAACAGTCACATTAACAAAAAATATTTTTTTAGCACCTTGACAATTTAGAAACAGTCATTATATTTACATATTGCAAGCAAACCCATTGCAAAAATAAGCATCAACTAGAAAAACAGAGATATTATTCGAAATAAAGTGATAATCTCTTCTAAATCCTCTTAATTACATATATTATCTGCACACAAGACGACACGATGGTTGCTTTAATATCAAAAACCCTTAGAATAATCAGCACTCATTAAAAGGGAGTGCTAATACTTTAATGTATCTAAATCAAAGCGAAGGAGGTGGTGAGATTTAGCTTTTAATTTTGTCAAAAACTGGCTTTAAAAAACTATTTGTAGAAGGAGGTTAATAAAGATGAAGATTAGACCATTGCAAGATCGAATCATTGTGAAACGAGTTGAAGAAGAAGAGAAAACAAAAGGTGGAATTATAATCCCCGAAACAGCCAAAGAGAAGCCCATGGAAGGTGAAGTTATTGCTGTAGGATCAGGAAAAGTTTTAGAGAACGGCACAAAACAATCTCTGGAAGTGAAAGCAGGTGACAGGATTCTTTTTGGTAAGTATTCCGGTACTGAGGTTAAGATTGATGATGTCGAACATCTCATTATGCGGGAAGATGATATCCTGGGAATTATTGAAAAATAAAAGATCTTAAAAAGGAGGAATCAACAAATGGCAAAAGAAATAAAATTTGATCAAGACGGACGTTCTGCAATTTTGAAGGGCGTTAATACTCTGGCTGATGCAGTCAAGGTAACCCTGGGCCCCAAGGGAAGAAACGTTATTTTGGATAAAAGCTTTGGTTCACCCACCGTTACCAAAGATGGTGTAACCGTTGCAAAGGAAATAGAGCTTGAAGATAAATTTGAAAACATGGGCGCCCAGATGGTAAAAGAGGTAGCCAGTAAAACGAGTGATGTTGCCGGTGATGGAACAACCACTGCAACCGTTTTAGCCCAGGCAATCTACCGGGAGGGTGTTAAACTGGTTACTGCCGGCAACAACCCTATGGAAATCAAAAGAGGTGTCGATAAGGCTGTTGGAGTAATAGTAGATGAACTCAAAAAAATGAGCAAAAAAACTGAAGAACAGAAGGAGATCACTCAGGTAGGAACCATCTCTGCCAATAACGATGAAACTATTGGTAATATCATTGCTGAAGCCATGGATAAGGTTGGTAAAGAAGGGGTTATCACTGTTGAAGAAGCAAAATCAATGGAGACGACTCTGGACATAGTGGAAGGCATGCAGTTCGACCGCGGTTACCTCTCACCCTATTTTGTGACCGATGCTGAGCGGATGGAGTGTTCTCTGGAAGATCCCTACATTCTGCTCCATGAGAAGAAAATCAGCAACATGAAAGACTTGCTCCCTATCCTGGAACAGATTGCCCGTACCGGAAAACCCTTTATTATCATCGCTGAAGACATAGAAGGTGAAGCCCTTGCAACTTTAGTCGTCAACAAACTAAGGGGAACCTTAAAATGTGCTGCTGTTAAAGCTCCAGGTTTCGGTGACAGACGAAAGGCTATGCTGGAAGACATTGCAACCTTAACCGGTGGCAGGATGATTGCCGAGGATCTTGGAATCAAGCTGGAAAACCTTAAAATGGAAGATTTAGGCCAGGCAAAAACGGTTACGATTGACAAAGACAATACTACCATCGTTGACGGTGCAGGCAAGAAATCTGACATAGAAGCCCGGGTAAAACAGATCAGAGCCCAGATTGACGAAACAACCTCTGATTATGACCGTGAAAAGCTACAGGAAAGGTTGGCAAAAATTGTAGGTGGTGTAGCAGTAATTAATATAGGAGCCGCTACTGAGACCGAAATGAAAGAGAAAAAAGCCCGGGTTGAAGATGCTCTCCATGCCACCAGAGCAGCTGTTGAAGAAGGTATTGTTGCAGGAGGTGGAGTTGCATTAGTCAGAACGATTCCCGAATTAAATAAACTGAATTTGGAAGGTGGACAGCAACTGGGAGTCAATATCGTAAGAAGGGCTTTGGAAGAACCTCTCAGATGGATTGCCCAGAACGCTGGCTATGATGGTTCCATCGTAGTGGAAAAAGTAAAGAATGAAAAAGCTTCCTTTGGATTTAATGCTCAAAGTGAGACATACGAAGATTTGGCAAAAGCCGGCATTATAGATCCTACCAAAGTGGTAAGATGCGCTATCCAAAACGCCGCCAGCGTTGCTTCTCTTATGGTTACTACTGAAGCCCTGGTAGCTGATATACCCAAAAAAGATGAGCCTAAGATGCCTGCTATGCCTCCTGGTGGTGGCATGTACTAAAAATCATTTACACTCGATAAAAAAGCCCCCTTTTAAAGGGGGCTTTTTTATTTAAAAAGGTACATCACTTTCCGTTCCAATATCAGTAACATCATTAACAGGAGGAGGCTCATCGCTTGCATCCGCTCTTACCTTATCACCTGCCGCTCCAAGCATCTGCATAGTGTTAGCAACAATCTCTGTAGTTCTCCTTTTATTCCCATCACGATCCTCCCACTCCCGCGTCTGCAACCTCCCTTCAATATAAACCTGTTTCCCTTTTGCAAGGTATTCACCACAGATTTCTCCCAGTCTTCCAAAGGCAACAATTCTATGCCACTCAGTCTTCTCAGTTTTCTCACCATTTTTATCAGTAAAATTAACACTGGTAGCCATATTAAAATTGGCTACAGCAGTTCCACTACTTGTGTATCTTACTTCGGGGTCTGCTCCTAACCGACCAATAAGAATTGCCTTATTTACACCAGCCATCGCTCCCTCCTTACTAAAAAATTATAACTCCTATAAATTTTCCCAAATTCTATCACCGGAAGAAATAAAGTCAACTTTTTTAAGCACCAGTTTATAATTTTCTTTTTTGTTAAATAAGGTTCTTCCTCCTTTCCCCCAGCCTTTTTACCTTGATATTATCCAAGAAATCTAATAAATAGTTAAAACAATCCAATTTTCGTTTAATTAAAGGGCAAAAAGGTTCACAAAGAATGGATAAGAAATCAAATAATAATCTTAACAAAGGGCACCGAAGTCGGTTGCGGGAAAGATTTAAGAAAACGAGGCTGGAAGGGTTTCACGATTATGAGTTTATTGAACTGCTCTTAACCTATGCCATTCCTCAGAGGGACGTGAAACCAATCGCCAAAGCGCTGTTTCAACGTTTTAATGGAATCAAAGGAATATTCGACGCCTCAATTGAGGAGCTTACTTCCATTAAAGGTATAGGTGAGCGAACAGCTATCCTTATCAAATTATTAAAGGAAGGGGCTACCTCATATCTTAAAACCCGTATTAAAGGTAAAGAGGTTTTGAGTTCTCCTCAGGAAGTCTTCAATTTCTGCCGCCATGCCATTTCCGGAGAAAAAAACGAGAAATTCATGGTTATCTATCTTAATACCAAGAATGAGGTGATTGAGGTAGAAACCCTTGAAGAAGGTACAATCAACCAGACGGCAGTTTATCCCCGCAAAGTAATCGAAGGAGCACTAAGACACAACGCCTCAGCCTTAATCTTTGTCCACAACCACCCCAGTGGGGATCCCACCCCCTCCAAGACAGATAAACAACTTACGGAAGATCTGAAAAAGGCAGCTTCAACCATTGATATAACCGTCCATGACCACATCATCATCGGTAAAAACTCCCATTTCAGCGGGCGGGAGAATGGCTGGCTACTTAGAAAAAGCTCTCCTTCTACCCAGGCAGCTGATTAGAAAAACAGGCAAAAGGTCAATCTGAACCCATGCTTAAATCCCAACATCTCAGTGCATCCATAGAAGAACAGTTCATTCAATCAAAAACAGGCAGTCTGGAAAACTGTGAAGATTCAATATATATCAATGATCATTTTATTGCCGTCATCGATGGGGCTACATCTCATACAAGCAGAAGATGGAATAAGGAAACCGGTGGTAAAGCAGCAGTAAAAATTGTTGGCGATGCGTTTAGTGAAATACCTTTTAATTATACAGCACTTCAGGCAGTCGACTTGATAACGTCAAGGATAAATGACTTCTATATACGTTTCAACGTTGTTGAAACTGTAAAAAAAGATCCCAGCCAACGAATAAGTGCATCATTTGCAGCTATTAGTCTATTCAGGCAAGAAGTCTGGCTCGTTGGTGACTGTCAATTTTTACTGGGGAATCAACACGTTTCCAATCAAAGAATCGTGGATCAGATTTTATCTGACGTCAGAGCCCTGGTTCTTGAAGTAGAGCTACTTAAAGGAACAACAATTGAGCAACTCCGCCAAAATGAAAAAGGAAGGGAGTTTATAACGCCATTACTTAAAGGGCACATAATGTTTCAAAACAACCCGGCTGTTCCCGAATACTGGTATTCAGCCGTCGACGGTTTTACTATACCAACCGCTGGAATAATTGTCAAAACTATCCCTGATGACGTTGACAATATTGTACTGGCTTCAGACGGTTATCCTGTTTTAAAAGACAATCTGAAAGAGTCTGAAAATATTTTAGAAGGCATTTTACTCAAGGATCCTCTAATGTTCCGAGAATACAAGTCTACAAAAGGAAAATTGAAAGGGCATGTCTCCTTTGATGATAGAGCCTTCATAAAGGTAAAACTTAAGAGGTAATTATTTAAAACCTTTGGATTTTATTTCTTGCATTTCCGGTGATGATAAGCTGTTTGGACCTGTCTCTTGTTGTTTATTGTCTTTCTCGTTTCGAAGTCCTTTCCAGGATTCCCTCTCTTATTTATTATCCTTATCTTCTACTGTATAATCTTCTTCAAATTCAAGTTTGACGTATTCGTAAAAAGTCCAATTTGCTCCTTATTTGTCATTCCTGCGAAAGCATGAATCCAGTAATTTCAGGTTATCTGGTAGGAAGTGGCCCTAAGGCCACCACCTCCCTACAGAACGGCTCGTGGGATCTCCTCCAGGTGATCCGTAGTAATGTGCACCACCCTCAATTTTATTTAGAATAGGGGCACACTTTTCCTAAGCAGCAGTTCCGCAACTTAAAATAATTTCTATAAAACTTCCTTCAAAACCAAT
>CAZOKO010000097.1:0-9753 GCA_964580455.1 uncultured Thermodesulfobacteriota bacterium
TTAAAATATTACTGCTCAAATCATCGCAATTTTATGAGATTGTTTCGCTTTGCTCGCAATGACACCCCCTTTTGTCATTGCGAGAAGACTGCCTTGGCAGACGACGAAGCAATCTGCTTCTTTGCTGAGCTAATTCAATAGCCATTTAAAATAAATTGTAGTCTTAAATTATAATTTGTAAGAAGAGATATTAGGAGGAAAGGATGAAATCATATCGGAAGGAATTATGGTTTAATGTGCCCACAAGGCGAGCATTCATTAACATTACACCAGAAGTGGATGAATGTTTAAGAGAGAGCGGTATTAAAGAGGGATTTGTTCTCGTTAATGCGATGCATATCACGGCATCTGTTTTCATTAACGATGATGAGTCAGGCCTTCACCATGATTATGACGTCTGGCTGGAGAAACTGGCTCCCCACGAACCTGTATCACAGTACAGACACAATGTGGGTGAAGACAATGCTGACGGGCATATGAAAAGACAGATTATGGGGCGTGAGGTGGTCATTGCCATAACGGATAGCAAGCTTGACTTTGGTCCCTGGGAGCAGATTTTCTACGGTGAGTTTGACGGCCGGAGACGGAAGCGGGTGCTGGTAAAGATCGTTGGTGAATGAAGTTATGATTAACCACTGTGTTCATCTGGAACTGCCACAGGAAAGTTTCAGGTTCAGGGCAAATGTGACACCGGATCATTGCAAAGATAAGGCTGATTTTTAGTGTGTATTGATTTGAAACCTTGAAAAAATAACACCATCAGGTATGAATATTTTCCACTCCATAAAGCTTCCAGAAAATTTTTGTAAGGAAGGATTTTGACATGGTCTAGTTTTCTCATGCGTGGCTATAGACTAGCTAAAAGACAGGTAACCAACCAATTAAAAGGAGAACGGTTTGCAGGAAATACTAAAAGAGATAATTTATGGGTTACCTATTAACTCAGAATTTGCAGTAGCCAACCCAAATAAATCTGTGGCAAAATCCTTATGCTCTTATTCTTCAAGAGTTGAAGAAGATTTATGGAAAATGAGGAGTTTTTCAAGGCAGGTTTTTACGTTTTGTTTAAAGGATTCTTCGCTGTGCTTAAATGCAAAATCACTTACCCCTTTAAGCATTCTTATGGGAATATTATAATGCCTGGCTACAAAGGCATATCCATAACCTTCCATGTCAACAAAATCTGCATATATAGCCACTCTTTTGGAATCTTCTTCGATAAATATAGGGTGATCACTTGTGGCAAGAACATTTGCGTCTTCCCTTTCTTCGTTTACAATGATATCTGGAAAGGATGATAAAAAAAGTTTGCCGGGCTTGGGTCTTAAGAATTCCACAGGATCATATTTAATCACCCTGTCAATCTCAACCACATCACCTATAGAAAATTTGTCGGAAAGGCAACCAGCTATGCCGTAGTTTACAATTTTTGCAATATGATTGCCCCCACTCTTCTTTCTCTGAATTAAATCAGATAGACAGACAGCCCCCTTCATAGACCCCATGCCTGTGATCACAAGGGAAATATTTCCGGCCTCGTATAGGTCATAAAACTCGCTTTTATCACGCTTCTTGAGGTCATGATAATCTATAAAAGGTCTTGCCTCTATTTCTGTAGCGAAAACAAGTAGAACCATGTTCAATTCCAGAAGGAATTTACCGCAGATTTACCCCGTTAGATACTTGCTATGTAGTAGATGAACTTCGTTAAACATTTTTTCGTTTGATAAGTTACCTACTTCACAAGGTTTACTATCTAACGGGGGAGCCGCGGAGCATGTTTTCAACGCGCTTTCCTGCGGTTAGATGAGTTCTTTTGCCATATTAAAAAGCTTGTCCACAGCTTTCCTTCCATCTCTGCCAAGAGAAAGTGAATAGTCATTGACATAAAGGTCTATATGTTCCCTTATAACACTGAAATCCATCTCCTGGGCATATTCCCTTATATAAGAATAAATGGGAGCGTTTTGATCTTCCTTTTCACTAAGTGCCCTGCTGATAGAATCATGTAATGCCTTTGCAAATTCCTTAACAAACTCAGCAGGAAGTTTATTCTTTGCAATTATCCCACCTAGTGGTACGGGCATCTTACTAAAATCTTCCCACCATCTACCAAGGTCTATTATTTCAGTAAGCCCATAGTTTCTGTAAGTAAATCTGCCTTCATGAATTATTACACCATAATCCACCAGACCTTCCTTTACCGCTGGCATAATCTGGTTAAAAACCATAAAAACTTTCTGCCCCTCATTTTTTGCATAGAGACTGAAAAGCAGATTTGCTGTGGTATAGTGACCGGGAATAGCTATTTTTGCATCTTTAAGTTTCATTACGCTCTTTTCCTCCTTTGCAACCAGAAGTGGTCCACAATCTTTTCCAAGGGCAGCACCAGAATCTAGGAGAGTGTAATGATCCATAACCTGCATGGCAGCGTAAAACGAGACCTTTGAGATGTCTAACTCATGGTTTAATACTTTCTGATTCAATTCCTCAACGTCAACTATAGTGAGATCAATGCCAAATTGATTTGACTTTATAAGGTGATAAAACATAAAAGTATCGTTTGGACAGGGTGAAATCCCCAATTTGATTTTCATATTCCTATCCTTTTATCCCTACATGGATATAAGCAATACCAAAGGTTAAAGGCATGTAATAAACCTGTCTAAAACCTGCCTTGAGAAGTTGGCTTTTTAGTTCTTCTGGTTTTGAAAATGATTCAATTGAGTTAGCAAGATATTGGTATGCTTCTTTATCCCCGGAAATTGTACCGCCTACCAGAGGCATAATCTTTTCAAGATAAAATCGGTAAAAAGGTTTGACAAAAGGATTAATCTCGTTTGAAAAATCGAGGACAACTAATTTTGCTCCGGGTTTCAAAACTCTTAAAACCTCCCTTAAACCCTCTTCCATGTTTGCCAAATTTCTTACACCAAAACCGACAATAGCTCCATCATAGGTGTTTTCCTTAAAAGAAATCTGTTCGCCGTCGCCAACTACAATCTTTAAGAGGCCATCTTCTAAATATCCTGAACAGCTTAACCTACCCTTAATAAGCATTTCCCTGCAGAAATCAAAAGCTATAACTTTTATGGGGGTCCTTATATTATTTAACATGGTAGAACTCAAGGTAAGTGTTCCAGCACAAAAATCCAAATATTTACCACCAGATTGTATCCCCAGATCTTTTATAGCTCGAATACGCCACCCTTTATCAATACCACATGAAAAGAGGGTATTCAAAAAGTCATACTTCCCGGCAATTGAGGCAAACTTCTCTTTTACAAACCTTTTTTTATTTGTCATATCCATATCTTTTTATTGCCCGAAATCTTTCCATGCGTGTCAATTGCATTTTTTTACATATGATAGTTCCTCAAACTTAAATCAAAAATTATTTTATTTCAATAACAAATCACAATAGTTAATTATTTATGTCTGACCCCATAATGAACAAATTTAGTAAAAAACTTACACTTTACAATCCCTAGAGAAATTGGTAAATTTATTTATTTGACAATCTAAGCAAGGGGGGTTCAATTGGCTTTCAAGAATTTTCAGGAGTTCGTTAACTATCTGGATAAACATGGTGAGCTTATAAAGATAAAAGCAGAAGTATCACCTGATCTTGAGATAACCGAGATTACTGATCGGGTATCCAAGAAATATGGTAAGGCCCTGCTCTTCGAAAATGTCAAGAGTTCTCAATTTCCAGTTGTCACTAACGCCTTTGGCAGCTTCAAGCGAATCGAGATGGCGTTCGGACTGAGCGCTGATGAGATGGCAAAAAAGATAGAAGAACTCGCTAAAACTCAAGTCCAGGAAGGCATCACCAGTAAAATTAAGCTTATCCCCAAATTACTTGGGCTCAGTAGAATTGCGCCCAGGACAGTAACTGACGCACCCTGCCAGGAAGTGGTACACACCGATCCTGACCTCTCCATTATTCCAGCCCTAAAATGCTGGCCAAAAGATGGTGGTAAATTCATTACCCTTCCCATGGTCATCACAAAATCCTTAGAAGATTCAACACGCAACATGGGTATGTACCGCATACAGATTTACGATAAAAACACCACGGGCATGCACTGGCATATACACAAAGATGGGGCCAACCACTTCTCCCAGTATGTAAAAGCCAATAAGCGGATGGAAGCCGCTGTTGCCATAGGCGGCGACCCGGCAACTATTTACTCCTCTACTGCACCTCTGCCACCAGAAATTGATGAGTTTCTGCTGGCTGGTTTCTTAAGAGAAAAGGCTATTGATATAGTACGATGTAAAACGGTTAATATTGAAGTACCAGCGGAAGCTGAGTTTGTAGTTGAAGGATACATTGATCCTGATGAGAGAAAAACTGAGGGTCCCTTTGGGGATCACACAGGCTTTTACTCTCCAGTGGATGAATATCCTGTATTTCACGTAACCTGCATAACCCATCGTAAAAATGCCATTTACCCTACAACCATTGTAGGGCCTCCTCCCATGGAGGATTGTTATTTAGCGAAAGTGACTGAAAGGATTTTTTTGCCCCTTATTAAAATGATTGTTCCAGAAATTGTAGATATGAACCTTCCCATGGAAGGGGTTTTTCATAACTGCGCCATCGTATCTATAAAAAAGTCTTATCCCATGCAGGCTCAAAAAGTCATGCACGCGCTTTGGGGAATGGGGCAGATGATGAATACAAAGATTATCATCGTTATGGATTCCGATGTTGATGTTCAGGATTTGAAAAAAGTTGCCTGGAAAGCCTTCAACAATGTTGACCCCGAAAGGGATTTAACCATAACCTCTGGTCCTCTTGATGCCCTTGATCATTCTTCACCCTATCCCCTTCATGGCTCCAAGCTGGGCATTGATGCCACCAGAAAGATAAAGGGAGAGACAGAACGGACCTGGCCTGATGAAATAAAGATGAGTGAAGAGATCATAAACCTGGTGAACTCAAAATGGAAAGATTATGGTATTACTTAAACTGATCAGAGTAAGGGAGACCATTTTTTCACTTCCTCTTGCCTACATTGGAGTATTATTAGTTGCAGAAGAATTGCCCTCTTTTTCAATCTGGTTCTATGTAACAACAGCTCTGGTGAGTGCAAGAACAATCGGCATGTGTCTTAACAGGGTTCTAGATAAAAATATAGATGCCAGGAACCCGAGGACAGCAAACCGCCTGCTACCCAGCGGACAGGCTTCTGTATCGACTGTAATACGCTACTCAGTTTTATTTGCCATTTTATTTGTTTTTTCAGCATACATGCTAAATGAGCTCTGTTTCTATCTCTCCTTCCTTGCTCTGTTTTTACTTATCACCTACTCGTTGATAAAAAGATTTTCCTCCACGACTCACCTATACCTCGGCTTAACGGAAGCCTGTGCTCCCATAGGAGGTGCTCTGGCAGTACATCCCGAGTTTTCCCTGAAGGCACTGATCATGGGATTATACGTTATACTCTGGATAGCAGGATTTGATATTATTTATGCCTGTCAGGATTACAGGTTTGATAGAACGAACAAGCTGTTTTCCATCCCCGCAAAATATGGACTGAAGAAGGCACTTATAATTTCATCCGCCTTCCATATTGCAGCGGTTTTGACCCTTTTTCTTACAGGTATTATGGTCCATGCCAATTTTCTCTATTGGTTATGCTTGCTGGTGGTATGCTGTTTTTTTGTCTGGCAACACACCCTCGTCTCAGAAAAAAACCTGGCCAAAGTTAATGTCGCCTTTTTCAATGCTAACAGAAATGTTTCCCTTACCGTGTTTCTGGCATTCCTTTTAAACTTCATCTTCTAGAAAAAATTAAGGATTGCTTCGCTATCGCTCGCAATGACTTGATCTATTGCAGGTTCACTTATGAAACGTTATGCTAATTTGCAGAAAATAAAAGAAAAGATAGAAGCCGGTGAAAGGCTCGACTTTGATGACTCACTTGGCCTTTTTAATACCCATGACCTTTTTGAGCTGGGAAGAGTTGCCAATAGTATTAAAGAAAAAATACACGGCAATAAAATCTGCTTTGGCACAAGCCTCAACATCAACCATACCAATATATGCAAACTAAGGTGTCCCATCTGTGCCTTTTCGACAGATGAGTGTTCAGAAAATGCATATTTTTTATCCCAGGATGAGATCATCGAAAGGGTGAAAAGAGCTGCTCAGCATGATGTCTCGGAAGTTCATATAGTAGGCGGACTAAACGACAAAATCAGTCTCAATTATTTCAAGGAAATGTTTTCCAATATAAAAAAAGTAGGCCCTTCGATAAACATAAATGCCCTCACTGCAACGGAATGTGATTTTCTTAGCCAAAAAGAAAAGGTGCCTCTTGATCAGCTTTTTTCAGAGCTCAAAACTGCAGGGCTTGGCAGTATTCCTGGTGGTGGTGCAGAAATATTTAACGATAAGATAAGAAAGAAAATAACGCCCTCAAAGATCTCCAGTGAGAGGTGGCTTGAGGTAAGTGGGGCAGCCCACAGGGCAGGCATAAAAACAAATGCCACCATGCTTTGGGGTCATATCGAAAACTATTCTGACAGGGTGGAGCATATGTTAAGGCTTCGTGAGTTGCAGGATCAAACTCATGGATTTAAATCCTTTGTTCCACTCCTTTTTCACCCTGGAAACACTAAATTCAGCCATCTGGAAAAAGTCAGCAGTGCCGCCGAAATCCTGAAGGTTTATGCAGCAAGCAGATTAATTCTCGACAACTTCCCACACATAAAGGCGCTCTGGATGTATCTGGGGATTAAATTTTCAACTGTGGTATTACGCTTTGGCGCTGATGACATGGGTGCTACATCTTTTGATGAACGTATTGTGCATGCAGCAGGTTCAAACTCCAGTGTTCCTTCAAAGGATAAACTCATTCATCAGATAAAAACCATGCAGCTTACACCCTGCGAAGTGGACTCAAACTACAGGGCAATTACCATTCACCGCAGAGGACGCTGAGATCGCAGAGATGAACAAGTTAAGGCTTGGTCATATAAAATATATCAATACTTATCCTATTTTTTATACCATCTTAAAGGAAAGGGAAAGCCTTCCCTTTGACCTGGTATCTGACGTTCCTGCAAGACTTAACGCTATGATGAGGAAAGGGGATCTTGATGTTTCCCTCATTTCGTCCTTCGAATATGCAATAGCACCAGAGAACTATCTCATTTATGAGGATTTTTGCCTTGCATCCACCGGATATGTAAACTCTGTACTTCTTATCTCAAATAAAGATATTGAAGATTTAAATGGTGCAAAAATAGGGCTCACTACCTCAAGTGCAACCAGCACTAATCTTATAAAAATCATATTCAAGGAATTTTATGGTTATTCCAATAAATTTAGCCAAGTGTCTTTTAATGATGATTTCAATATCTCCTTAAAGACAAACGATGCTATTCTCATTATAGGTGATGAAGCCTTGAAATATATTTACAATGATAAGTATAAAGTTTACGACATAGGCCACCTCTGGACTGAAAGAACAGGTTACCCTGTCGTGTTTGCCATAATTGCTATAAATAATCAGTCCGCAAAAATATATAAGAACGAGCTTGCGATAATATTTGAAAAGTTCAATGAATCTTATAATATTTTCAAAGAAAGCCCGGGAGAAATTACAGAGTTCGCAAGGTTAAATTCCACACTTCATATCAATTTCAATGAATATTTCTCCAACCTTAAATATAACTTCACTGATGAATTCAAGGAAGGATTAAACTATTACTTCAGGATGCTTGAAAAGTGTGGCCTGATTAAAAAAGCTGTAAAGCTGAGGTTCTATTAATGGAAGATATTAAGAAAAACAGAGTATCAAAAAAAGAGGCCATTCACCTATTCCAGGATGACATTTATACCCTGGGGAAAAGAGCCGATGCAGTCAAAAGAGAGGTTTTAGATAGTCGTGCCGATTACGCTTGCTTCATAATAGACAGGAATATTAACACCACCAATATATGCTCTGCAAAATGTAATTTCTGCGCATTCTACAGGGAAGAGAATGACCCGGATTCCTTTATACTGACCATTGATGAAATCCTGGAAAAGGTTGCTCAACTCCAGGAAACAGGTGGTACCCGGGTAATGATTCAGGGGGGGTTAAATGAGAAATGTGACTTAAAATTCTATACCAGATTATTTTCTGCCATAAAAAAACAGTGCCCTGCAATATGCATTCACTCCCTTTCTCCTGCCGAAATTAATCATCTGGCAAAACTTGAAAGGAGATCTGTTTACGAAATCATACTTGAACTGAAAGAAGCAGGTCTTATGTCACTGCCAGGTGCTGCAGAAATACTTGTGGATGAACACCGCAAAATAGTAAGTCCCCATAAGCTGAAAACTGCAGAGTGGGTAGAGGTTATGGAAAACATACACAAAGCCGAAATGCGCTCAACGGCAACCATGACTTTTGGCATGGGCGAATCTTTTGCAGACAGAATCGAGCACCTTTTCGTTATTCGTGATCTTCAGGACAGAACAGGTGTATTCCGTGCTTTTATACCTTGGACATTCTCAAAACCTCACACACGTCTTGATGTTGATGAGACAACCGGTGAGGATTATATCAAAACGGTAGCCATCTCAAGGATCGTTCTGGACAATATCGACCACATCCATGCAGGTTGGGTTACTGAAGGTTTTGAACTTTCTGAAATGGCTCTAAGAATGGGGGCAAGCGATATGGGGGGTATTTTGATGGAGGAATTAGTAGTGAAGGCAACCGGAACAACCTACACAACTTCCAAGGAAACTATGATAAAGGTTATTAAAAATGCCGGCTTAAAGCCGGCAATAAGAGACAGCGAGTATAACATAATTCAAAAAGTATAAAATATTAATAAATATTTCAATAGTAAATACACCTCACATCCTTTGTTTAGTTTGTAAAAAGACAAAAGGGAGTGAGCTTGGAGGGTTAATTTTGGTCCTCAACAGGAATCTATCTGCAAACTTTCTCAAATGTATAAACATAAAAAAACAGGAGTCTAATTTGACTCCCTTACTAAATTATACTTTAATGATACCTGCAAATTATCTCTTTTAATTATTCATTTCTTAATCTAAAATCCATGGCAGTATGTACATTATTAAGGCTTCCTTTTTTGTCACCATAGGACTGTCAGTTATTACCGTTGCTCGATATGAACCTTCCTGAGCATTGGGCCCGACTAGAACAAGCGCAATCATAGTATCCCCTATTCCTAGATTAAGTAGAGTAGTGATAGAAACTGCAGGTTCAAAACTGAGAGAAGAAGTCATATCAAAATTACCCTGTTCAGCAAAAATAAACAATACATAAGGAAGCGGCAGCCAGTGAGAGCTGTAAATATCACTCGGAGCAAAGATCCAAAGGGAGTTAGATATGTTTGTAAGTTTACAATCGCACTACCAACGATAAAATTTATCAAGTAAATTTTTGCAATTACCGATATATAAGAAAAACTTAATCAGTTAAAATTATTTACTAATTAGGCAACCGAAATGAACGATGAGAAAAAGACAAAAGAGCAGCTTATAAATGAGTTAGGTGAACTGCGTCAACGAATAACGGAGTTGGAAGGGCTAACAACTGAGCGGATGCAGGTGGAAGAGAAACTTAAAACCCAGGCTACGTTTGTTGAGAAAAATCCAGCCCCTGTTCTACAAGTAGGATACGATGGAAGTATTATTGAATTTAATCAATCAGCAAAAGAAGTATCTGCTTATCCATAATTCTCCAGTAACAATTGAGGAGTAGAAGGAACAGC
>CAZOKO010000098.1:0-9641 GCA_964580455.1 uncultured Thermodesulfobacteriota bacterium
TTAAAATAGATGACTTAAGGGTTTATCTTGTTGAGTTATGTCATTAAGCATTTATGTTTATTATGATGGGAGCTGGCATATAGGAACAGTAGATAGCAATGATGTAGGAGGGTACACTTCCCTGGCCCTGGATAGCAGCGATAACCCTCATATCAGCTATTATGATGGCAAAAATGGCAACCTGAAATATACTTACTATGATGGGAGCTGGCATACGAGAGTAGCAGACAGCAGTTATAATGTGGGAACGTACAATTCCCTGGCCCTGGACAGCAGCGATGATCCCCATATCAGTTATTATGATGACAACACCGGTGAGCTGAAATATGTTTACTATGATAAGAGCTGGAATATTGAGGTGGTAGATAACAGTGAAGATGCGGGGAAGTACACTTCCCTGGCCCTGGATAGCAGCAATAACCCCCATATAAGTTATTATGGTGTCACCACTGGCGACCTGAAATATGCATATTATGATGAGAGCTGGTATATTGAGGAGGCAGATAGCAGTGGTGTTGTGGGAACGCACAATTCCCTGGCCCTGGATAGCAGTGGTAACCCCTATATAAGTTATTATGGTGGCACCACTGGTGACCTGAAATATGCATCTTTAATCACGATAACAACTACAATATCTACAACAACAACTACCACTCTACCAACTTTTACCATATCCGGCAGCGTAACAGGTGTTATCAGTGCTGATATTCCTATAGTACTAACAGGGGCAGCTTCCCAAACAGTATATACAAATTCCGAAGGTAATTATCAATTTGCCAATCTGGTGAGTGGATATTATATAATAACTCCTGAACTTGAAGGATATGCTTTTGAGCCACCAAACCGCGAAATACCAAGTATTACTGGTGACCTGTTGGGATTGGAATTTGTCTCACGTATTGCTCTTCCCTGCAGTACAGCATTTATTTACGGAAATGACTCAGCAGAAGTAGAACTTTTAAGAAAGTTCCGTGATAGTTTTTTAAACAAAACACCTGAAGGCAAAGAAGTTATAAAAATGTACTACCAATGGAGTCCTGTGATAGTAAAGGCCATGGAAGAGAATGAGGAGTTTAAAAAAGAGGTGAAGGAAATGATTGATGGGATATTGCCATTGGTTAGAGAATTAGTAGAATAGAGTAGTCCCTTAGTGATTGTTAAACACAAAACTTTTCATTGAACCCGCCAGCATATCCTATTGTGTTTTCTACTTGATATACAAGTGACATTTCCTGTGTGTTATCTACATCACAAAAGTGCCAAAAAAGGGGACCTCGCTGTCCCCTTTTTTATTTGAAAAGCCAGTGAATTAGCCTTACACCTGTTCACCTGGCTCTTCTTTCCCATACCTCTTTCTTTCCTCCCTCTGATTTTTTGTGATCTTCCTGACAAGACTCATAACCATTAATAACCTTGCCTTTTCAGGTTAATTGTAATAATTAAAAGAGTTGAAGTAGGAAACCCATAACTCACAACCTTTTTTAACTAAGTGAAAAAATGGAAGTTATTACAACACACGTGAATGCTGATTTTGATGCCTTTGCTTCTATGATGGCAGCAAAAAAATTGTATCCTGATGCCGTTTTGGCGTTTGCCGGAAGCCAGGAGAAGAGCCTGAGAGATTTCTTCTTAAGTTCTGCATTCTATGCCTTTAAGTGGGAGAAGCTTAAGGATATTGATCTTAAAAAGGTAAAAAGACTTATTCTGGTTGATATAAGGCAGAGAAACCGTATTGGTAAATTCGGGAGGATTGCTGATAAATCTGGTATTGATCTTCACATATACGATCACCACCCTCCTTCTAAAGATGATCTTCATGGTTCGGTAGAAGTGGTAAAAGAAGTTGGTGCAACTGTAACCATTTTATGTCAGATATTAAAGAAGAAAAAGATACCGATCTCACCGGATGAGGCAACAATTATGATGTTAGGGATTTATGAAGATACAGGTAATCTGACTTTTCCCTCGACCCACAGGGATGATTACATAGCAGCAGCCCACCTCTTATCAAAGGGGGCAGATCTTAATCTGATCTCAGATATACTCGTAAAAGAGTTTACTGCTGAGCAGATTACCCTTTTAAATGAGCTGGTAGAGTCTGCTGCTACCTATACCATAAATGGGATTGATGTAGTCTTAGCAAAGGTATCCAGTGAGACTTATATAAGTGACTTCGCAGTTCTTGTCCATAAGCTGCGCGAGATGGAAAATATTGACGTCTTGTTTGTCCTGGCTCGTATGGAAGACAGGGTGTATTTAGTGGCAAGAAGTAGAAGAAAAGATGTCGATGTGGGAGAGGTAGCAAAAGAATTTGGAGGAGGAGGACACAGCAGTGCAGCCTCGGCAGTTATTAAAGATTTAACGCTTATTCAGGCAGAGGAGAAGTTAAAGAGTATTTTACATAATAAAATTTCCTCTACCAGAATGGCAAGAGATTTCATGTCTTTTCCTTTGAAGACAGTTGATGCCGGTGAGACATTAAACGAAGCCGGGCAGATATTAACTCGCTATAACATCAATGTGCTTCCTGTTATAAAGAGAAGTCGTCTGGTTGGCCTGATATCTCGTCAGGTTATTGAAAAGGCGTCTCATCACGGCTTAAAAGATCTTCCGGTAGAAGAGTATATGATAAGAGAATTTTCAGTAGTCCATCCGAAAACCCTATGGTCTTCTATCCAGAAGATCATTATTGAGAGTAATCAAAGGTTCCTGCCTGTTACCGAGAGGAAAAAACTGGTAGGAGGTATTACGAGAACAGATCTCTTAAGAGTCCTGCATACTGATTTGGTAGAAGAGCCACACTATCTTTTTGAGCAGGGTGCCTCCTCTTCTCTAAGACAGAAAAAGATCATAACACGTCAGATGGAAGAGCAGTTACCAAAAGAGATAATGCATATGTTGAGGGATTTGGGAGCAGTGGCAGAAAAAATGGAGGTCAATGCTTATATAGTTGGGGGATTCGCAAGGGATATTCTTCTTCGTCATGAGAACCTGGATATTGACATTGTAATTGAGGGTGATGGGATTGAGTTTACAAGGAAGGTAGCTTCAAAATATAATGGCCGTGTTAGGATTCACAAAACATTTGGAACTGCTGTGATTACCTTCCCGGATGGATTTAAACTGGATGTTGCCAGTGCACGGTTGGAATACTATGAATATCCTGCTGCATTACCACGGGTGGAAATGAGTTCAATCAAACTTGATCTTTACCGACGCGATTTTACTATTAATACCCTGGCGATTAGATTAAATCCTTCTTTCTTTGGTGAATTGATCGATTTTTTTGGAGCCAGAAAGGACATTAAGGAAAAAACTATCAGGGTAATACATAATTTAAGTTTTGTGGAGGATCCCACTAGGATTCTAAGAGCGATCCGTTTTGAACAACGTTTTGGATTTCGC
The DNA here is from genome assembly GCA_964580455.1 of uncultured Thermodesulfobacteriota bacterium. Lineage (GTDB taxonomy): Bacteria > Desulfobacterota > WTBG01 > WTBG01 > WTBG01 > CAZOKO01. The sequence continues at coordinate 3,406 of CAZOKO010000098.1, forward strand.
ATTGGTAAACTTACTTTGAGCCTTATAGAAAATGCGGTTAAGCTCAATTTCCTTGACCGCCTGGATGGGCGTAGATTATTATCGGAAGTAGTGCTGCTGTTACAAGAAGATGAGGCCATTCTTAATGTTGAGAGGATGAAAGAGTTGGATATTCTGCGATTTATTCATCCAAAGATTCCCTTTGATGATTCTACAAAGGTTTTATTGGGGAATATTAATGAGGTAATCAGCTGGTATGGACTCTCATTTTTGGAAGAAAAATATGAGAGGTGGAAGGTGTACTTTCCTGCCCTGATCGAGAGCTTGCAGAAAAGCGAGGTTTTGAGCTTGTGCGGGCATTTGTCCATGAGCGAGAAAGAACGAAAAGAGGTACTGAAGTTAAGAGATCATACAAGAGATGCTCTGGTAAAAATGGCCAAGCAGCGAAGCCTGAAAAATAGTGAGTTCTATCATCTGTTGAGTCCTCTCACTACGGAATACCTTCTTTATCTGATGGCCAGGGTTACCAAAAAGGAAGCAAAAAAAGCAGTTTCAAACTTTCTTGCTCAACTTAAGCATACTAAAATTAAGACTACAGGGAATGATTTAAAAAAGCTGGGGTTACCACCGGGTAAGCTTTATAAAAAAATATTAGATAATCTTCTTGATGCTAAGCTGGATGGAAAGGTTCAAAACAAGAGGGAAGAAATTGCTTATGTGAAAAAGAACTTCCTTGCATAGTGCTCTTCTCATGTTGATTGACATGGAGTGGCTTATCTGATAGATATAGTTCACTATTTTTTTGGACGCAGATTAACAGGATTTTAAATAATAAAGAACTAACTGAAAAAATTATAAAGCCTTAGTAAGTAATCGGCATTTTCTGCGGGAATCTGCGTCCTGATTTTTTTAGTAACGAGAGGAGTTTTTATTGAGTCCATCTATACAGCAAACTATTCAAGAGATTTTATTGCTTATCGTGCCTTTTCTCATGGCTATAACTGTTCACGAATTTGCCCATGGGTGGATGGCATATAGACTTGGGGATCCAACTGCGAAGTTAGCAGGCAGGCTTTCACTCAATCCTGTGAAACATCTGGATCTTTTTGGTACGCTTACCTTAATTTTAACCAGACGTTTTGGTTGGGCGAAACCGGTGCCAGTTAACCCTGCCAATCTCAGGGATCCAAAAAGAGACATGGTATGGGTTTCTCTGGCAGGGCCTTTAAGCAATTTTTTACTGGCTATTATCTCTGCCATCCTGCTGCGTGTTATTATTGCCATCAATCCTTCTTTGAAAAGCCTCGTTTTTCCTGCCTTGAACTACCAGTTCCCATCGTTGGCAGGATTCGGTCCATTTATGATCCTGGGTGTTATCGTTTTTTGGATGATCTGTCTTGGAATGGTGTTGAATATTGTTTTAGCTGTCTTTAATTTGATTCCTATTCCGCCTCTTGATGGAGGAAGGATTCTCCAGGGGATTCTCCCCAGAGATTTATCAATTGCATTTGGAAGGATTGAGCCCTATGGATTTTTTATCATAATTGCTCTTGCATTTACTGGTGTATTGTGGGGAGTTATCAGCCCTTTCTTTAAGATTTCTATGGGCATTCTCTTAAGCGTTATCTTCTGATAGAAAGCGGGGTAAATGATGCAAGATACACGATTCATGATGCATTCTGACAAGAACTGTAAAAGGAGTAGAATTTAAGTATGGTTAAAAAACGGGTATTGAGTGGGATGCGGCCAACAGGCAGGTTACATCTGGGGCATTTACATGGTACTTTGGGAAGCTGGGTTAAGCTTCAGGATGAGTATAAGTGTTTTTTCTTTGTGGCAGATTGGCATGCCTTAACCAGCGAGTATGAAAATACCGGGATTATCAAAGACAGTACCCAGGATATGGTCATTGACTGGCTCAGTGCAGGGATTGATCCAGAAAAGAGTATCCTCTTTATTCAGAGTAGAATTCTGGAACATGCTGAACTACACCTTTTGCTTTCCATGATTGTACCCCTTCCATGGCTGGAAAGAAATCCTACTTATAAAGAGCAGCAGGAAGAAATGTCCAATAAAGACCTCGCCACCTATGGTTTTTTGGGCTATCCTGTTCTGCAGGCGGCGGACATTATTATATACAAAGCCCACAAGGTGCCCGTAGGTAAAGATCAGGTTCCCCATCTTGAACTTACCAGGGAGATTGTGCGGCGCTTTAATTATCTTTACAAAAATGTATTTCCTGAACCCGACCAGATTTTAACAGAGATGTCCAAGGTGCTGGGTATCGATAGACGGAAAATGAGCAAGTCTTACAACAATGCTATTTATCTGGCAGATTCACCTGAAGAGATTAAAACTAAGGTTTCGCAGATGATAACGGATCCCCAGAGGAAGAGGAGAAACGATCCAGGTAATCCTGATGTATGTAATGTCTTTTCTTTTCACAAAATGTACAGCACAAACGATCAAATTAATATGGTAGAAAGTGAATGCAGAAAGGCAGGCATTGGGTGTGTGGAGTGTAAAGAGATGATGGCTTGTAACTTGATTGCCTTTTTGCTCCCTTATCGGGAGAAAAGATCGTACTACTTGTCCCATAGTAAGCAGGTTACCGAAATACTTAATGAAGGAACAAAAAAAGCAAGGAGCATTGCCGTTAAGACTATGGATGAAGTGAGAAGAGCAATCGGCATTAAGTAGATAGTGTGTGAAATTCCTTTCCGAAAAGAAGGTGAAAGCAGGTTGTCAGGATTTTAATTTAAAGTTACGGGTTGAGGATTTAGGATGGCATATAGAGTAAACCTGGATATTTTTGAAGGCCCTTTAGATCTCCTTCTTTACCTCATTAAAAAAAATGAGGTTGATATTTATGATATCCCTATTGCCATTATTACAGAGCAGTATCTTGAGTATATGGATTTAATAAAGATGCTCAACCTTGATGTAGTTGGCGAATTTCTAGTCATGGCTGCAACGCTTACAAAGATTAAATCTAAAATGTTGTTGCCACCGTCTGAGGATGTTGAAGAAGATGAAGAGGGCGTGGACCCCAGAGATGAGTTAATAGAGCACCTTATAGAGTACCAGAGATATAAAGAAGCTGCTAATCAGTTAAAAGAAAGAGATTTAATTGAGAAAAATATCTTTACCCGGATACAAAGAGAAGAACAGATTTCTGATGCAGGTAAAGACAGCATGGTAATCGAAGCAAGCCTTTTTGACCTTGTCGATGCCTTAAGAAAAGTCATTGAAAGAAAAGATCTCTCGGACCAGTTCATTGAGGTTACTGTTGAAAAGATTTCGGTAAAGGATAAGATGGTTGAGATTTTACAGAGATTGAAGGAAGCCCGTCAGATTATTTTTCAATCCCTTTTTGATGATCTTTCAACAAAGTATGAGATTATTGTTGCCTTCCTGGCAATTTTAGAACTGATGAGATTGCGGGCAATTAAAGTTTTTCAGGTACACCCTTATGGAGAGATACGGGTTATTTCTTTGGGAGGGGAGTTACAGATGGGAGATATTCCTGATTAAATAGGATTCAGGGGGACAGAGATTAAACAGTTGTCAGTCAACGGTCCGCAGTTTACGGTATAAAACCCAAGAATAAGAAATAACTAAAAATGCCTGACAACTGAAAACAGTCAACTATTAAGGAAAAGAAGATGGAGCAAACGGAATTACAAAGAGAAAAGGATAAATCTGTTATAGAGTGCTTGATTTTTACCTCTGATGTTCCTTTGACTATTGATAAGATGAGGGATGTAATGGAGGGTATGTCTAAAAAGGAAATCAAAGAGCTTATAGAAGAACTCATTGAGGAGTATCAGAATCTTAAAAGGGGTATCTATATTAGAGAGGTGGCACATGGGTATCAGTTCTGCACCAAACCTGAATATGCTGACGTAATCAAGAAGTTAAGAAAATCAAAACCCTATCATCTGAGCCAGCCTACATTAGAAACTCTTTCTATTATAGCCTACAAGCAACCTACTACCAGGGCCGAGGTTGAAGTGGTAAGAGGAGTTGATTGTTCTGGTGTAATCAGGTCTTTATTAGAGAAGAAATTGATTACCATACTGGGGAAGAAAGATATAATAGGAAGACCCTTTCTCTATGGAACGACCTCTAGATTTCTGGAAGTCTTTGGATTAGAAAATCTTGCCAGTTTACCCGCCATAGAAAAAGTCGAGCAGTTAAAAGATTTAGAATCTCCTCTTTTAGAAAAAGATACCCCATAGCCCCCACTTTAACTATGATGCAGGAAAGACTTCAGAAGGTTATCTCTCATGCCGGCATAGTTTCCAGAAGAGAGGCTGAACGGCTTATTATAGATGGTCGGGTTATAGTTAATGGCTGTGTTGTGACTAAACTCGGGACTAAGGTAGATCCTGGACGTGATGTAATAAAGGTTGATGGCAGGCTGGTTAAATTTTTTCCCGAGAAAGTATATATTGTATTGAACAAACCTGCTGGTTATGTTTCAACGCTGAAAGACCCTCAGGGAAGGCCGGTGATTATGGACTTGCTTAATGACATTAACACCCGGGTATATCCGGTTGGGCGTCTTGATTATGATGCTGAGGGACTTCTGCTTTTAGCTAATGATGGTGAGTTGGCTCACAGACTTCAGCATCCCCGATATAAAATTAGACGGACTTATGAGGTGAAGGTTAAAGATGTTCCCACTGATGATGAATTATCTCTTGTGAGGAAAGGCATACGGCTTGAAGATGGTGTTACGCTTCCTGCAAAAGTTACATTCCTCAAAAAAACTATAAAAAATTGCTGGTTGAAGATAACACTATCTGAAGGGAGAAACAGACAGGTAAAACGAATGTTTGAAGCCTTAGGTCATCCTGTTATGAAGATTAAACGGGTTAAATTTGGGGCTCTGGGCCTGGGTAGTTTGAAGAGAGGGCAGTATCGTCATCTCGCAAAAGATGAGGTCAAAAAGTTGTACGCTCTGGTTTCTCTTTAAAAAATAGGGGATTTAAGTTGAAAAACAGATGAAAGATTTGCATAAGAAATGCAGATTCATAATAGTTATTTGCGCAATCATCCACATTCATATACTCTCACCATCATCATCTGCGTTATACATTATACATTCATGTGCATCCTCCCTTTCTTCGCATGTGCAACCGTAAGAATAACAGTAAGCACAGGGTTCAGGGGTATTTTTACATTTATCATTATCTTCATCACAATATTCCAGACCATTGCAATATAGCCCATCATCTGGACACCTTTCTATACTTTGACAGGCTCCGTTAACACAAGTCTTATTATCATAGCACCACAACCTGGCATCACAATTATCAGAAGTGAAGCAATCATTAAAACAGAACTTTCCTTGCTCTACGGCTACATCTAAAGATTTCTTATTTTCATCTGCAATCTCTACTTTTCCATGACTTAGTTTCCTACATTCACCTCCTGGTGCTTCTTCTGCAACATCACACTTGAAGTTAAAAATAGGCCCTTTTCCCTCTTCAATTAAATCAACAGCGAAGGCAAATAATAACACTTCATAGCAACCATTTTTTTTCTCATTGGTGACACAGGTAAACCTGGAGGTACGATCAGTAGTTTGACATCCTGTACAAGAAACATAATTATCATCATCGCAGATCTCTATCTGGATCCCCCTAACCCTAACATCGGGATTGTCAAGACTTACTTCTACCAGACTTCTATGAGAACCGCGATAACCTGTGCTATCTCCAATTGTAAGAGTTACATCTGTTGCTCGAATTGATGAATTAAAATAGATTAATATGCATATGAGTGTAGCTAACCCTGTTAAGAAAATCACGGTGTATTTGTTTATCGTTTTCATCTTTCCTCCCTCAAATAAAAACCCCACCATATCAGAATATTCATCTGAGTTAAAATGAGGTTATGTCTGACTGCTTGTATCTATGATACCACGCAGGGTTAAATTCTACTATACTTTGTTTAAATCATATATCCCTGCATCTTTCAACCCTTTTCTTTATCTACTTTAACATTTACTCATAGACTTTTGTTTGTTGTGAATAATATTATCGTGAGATTGTCGAAAAACCCTCCATTTTAATACCACCATATATTATATCTGAAGTCTATCCAACTGACCCCAAACAGACTACCCAAATTCTCAGTTCTAGATCGTATCATTTCAAAGGAAAGGAGATGAGTTTAAAATTACACTACCCCAATCTGAAATTCTGGCATAAGCGACTGAGTTATCCGGGGGTGTAATAAATGCAGAT